>JAFVOR010000041.1 GCA_017505725.1 Alistipes sp. | reverse complement strand
GTAAGGGAAAGCAGAAAGCGCACCCCAGTAAGCGAACGAAGTGAGCGCCCCCAGTAAACCCCAGTAACACTTGCGCCTTGACCACCTTCGGAGTTCCCACTACCCTCAACCTCTCGCGCATCCCTAACGACCCTAACGCCTCTAACGACCCTAATCAAAAAAGAGCTCATCAGAACTCTGCCAAAAGAAAATAATCGTCGATGATGAGGCTATTTTTGTGCGACGCAAGGCGACAAAAGCGGAGCATAGTAGACCTATGTGAGCATTTTGGAGTCCGAAGCGTTCGTGCAAAAAGAGCTCATCAGAACGATTATTTTGATTTTTCGTATTTTTTTTCTATCTTTGTTAGGTAATCGTGGAAACGACCTAAAAAAAACCTAAAACATATGAAAAACATAAACAAATTTCTCATTTTAGCAGTGGCGTTCTTCGCATATTCGTGCGTCAACGACACTCTTGAAGAGTCGAGTATCAAACTCGACAACCAAATTGTAACATCGCTTTCGATCTCGCTGGAGCAGACCAAGACTCACATTGGCGAGAAGTCGGGCGAGACATACCCACTCTATTGGAGCGAGGGCGACAAGATCGCTATCAATGGCGTTGCCTCGGAGCCTCTTACAGAGGAGTCAGATGGCAAGGCTGTAGCACAATTTTCGCTCAATGGCGAGGTGAGCTACCCTTACAACATCGTCTACCCTGCTCCCGCAGAGGGCGTTGTTGCGGCAGACGGATTGCAGGTTGTCACATTCCAGGCAACCCAGAACTACAAGGCCGGCTCGTTTGCAGAGGGCGCAGCTCCTATGTATGCACAGGTGACTTCGGAGGGCGAGAGCATCGAGATGAAGCACTTGTCGGGCGTACTCTGCTTGGTGCCACAGGGCGATGCGACATTGACATCGTTGACCGTAGAGAGCGCATCGGGTAAGTTGGCAGGTAACTTCGATGTAAACTGCGCCGATGGTACTCTTGCTCCGCACGACGACGCATTGAGCATTGTGACCGTATCGTTCGACGAGGGTCTTGCGCTCAGCGCAGAGGGCACACCAATCTATGTGGCAGTGCCAGCGGGCGACTTTGGCGAGGTGATCATCTCGCTACACACTGCAGACGCGACCGAGAAGATGGTTGTAAGGTTCGACACCACAGGCGAGAAGGCTATCAAGGCGGGTATGGTTCGTGAGTTTGGAGCATTCCCATTCACTCCGAATGCCGCTACCGAGTACCTCATCACAACGAAGGAGGATTTGATTCGCTTTGCCAGCGATGCGCCGACCTTCACCGAGTACACCGTAGCAAAGGTTGCGGGTGCAATCGATATGACAGGCGTGGAGTGGGCTCCAATCGAGGGTTTCAACTACAAGTTCGATGGCGGTAAGGATGAAGGTCACTATATCAAGGGCTTGTCGGCACCTCTCTTTGGCACGACTGCAGCCACTATTCAGAACCTCAAGCTCACAAATGTTGCCATCACCGAGACCGAGCAGGGCTTTGTAGGCTCTGTAGCGCGTGTCTTGGAGAATGGATCGTTGACCAACTGCGTGGCAACGGGTACATTGGTGATGAACAATACCACCTATACGGCTGATGTAATCACCGGCTATGGCAACTTCAACATCGGAGGTTTGGTGGGTCGCTCGGTAGGTGCAACATATCTCGACTGCACCAACCAGGTGGCTATAACAATCACCGCAATATGCCCTGCGGCGAGCGATAAGGCCTATGGTACAACCGTGGGTGGTATCACAGGTCGCGCACTCACAAAGTGCTCGTTAGAGAGGTGTAAGAACGATGCCAAGTTGCTCTACAACGGAACAACCATTCCGGCTGTTATGTATATGAGTGGTCTTGTAGGTAGCTCGGATGCAAATTACGATACCATCCTTTTGAAGGATTTGGAGAATACGGCAAATGGCGTTATCGAGATTGCCGAGGGTAGCAATGCTCTCAAGGGATTGAACTTGCGTGGTTGCATTGGCGTTATCTACGACGGACAGACTGCGGTGGAGAACATCATCAACAATGCCGACATCAAGTTCCTGGGCACAGCAGGTGGCGAGGTGAATATCTCGGGTGTTGGTGGTAACCTTGGCGCAGGCAAACACACAGCAAAGAACCTTGTAAACAATGGCGACATCTACTTCAGCGGAACTGCAGCAACTTCAACCAACTATATTGCAGGTATCGCAACCAAGACTGCAGGCAATGTCACTCACAAGATCTACGACTGCCACAATACGGGCGACATCATCATCGACAGCCCGAATGCCAAGCAGAATATGTACTGTGGAGGACTTATCAGCAGCAACACCAATGGCATAGTTGACCTCAATGGTTGCACCAACAAGGGCAATATCACAGTTTCGGGAACACTCTCGGCTGCATATATCAGTGGTATGGTATGCCACGCAACCCAGAAGGTTACTCACACCAATAGCATTAACCACGGAGCAATATCGTTCAGCGGAACAGCCGGCAACACCCGTCTCAGCGGATTTATGGCCTTTGTAGAGAAGAATGCTATCGACATCATCTGGACCGGCTGCGAGAACAAGGGCGCAATCAGCCACAGCGGAACATCGAGCGGTATCACCACCATTGGAGGCTACTTGACTCAGGCTGCAGGTGGTAGCACATCTACCTGGAACAACTGCATAAATAGCGGTGCGATCACTTGCACAGGTCACGCAAAGTCGAACTTCTTCGTAGGTGGATTCTTCGGTTACTCGAGTGCAGGTACTACCCTCACTTGGAACAACTCTACAAACAAGGGCGCAGTAACTGTTGGTGGTAAGCACACTAATAGCGACGACAAGAAGACACGCGTAGGCGGTTTCGTTGGCGGAACTTACAGCACAACAAACTTCTACTCTTGCACAAACGAAGGTGATGTTACCATCAATCTTGAGGAGTGTTCGTCGATGATTGACTGCTATGCAGCAGGTTTTGTAGGCGACGTGGAGAAGGGTTGGAACATTCACATCGACAAGGCCGAGGGTAGCGACCAGCCTTGCGTGAACAAGGGCACTATCACCCTCACCGGAAAATGTGGCGATGGCGGCTATGTTGCCGGTATCGCTGCAGCACCAACTCACGCAACCACAGAAAAACACATTGTTGTGAAGAACGCAGTTAACGAGGGAGAGATTAAGTGCTATGACCTCGCTAGCTCGGGCCTTGTTCGTGTTGGTGGAATTTTGGGAAACCAGGCAACATCCGCTTCGCAGATAACCAATGCTACAAACAAGGGCAATATCTTTGTAAGTAACGTGGCGGTAGAGAGCCTCTATGTAGGTGGTATTAGCGGTGCAATCACGGGCGGTCTTGCACCAAACGGAGCACTAGCAAACGTTGGCGACATCACAGTAGAGAAGGTAACACTCGAAAGCGCTGGCGTATACTGTGTAGGTGGTATCGTGGGTAGCTCGGTCGTATCGGTAGATGGTGCTCAGTGCTACTGCAACCTCAATGGCGAGGGTAAGAGCGGTGTAGGCTACATCTTCGGTAACGCTCGTTCGGAGACTGTTGTTGCTACAAACTGCCAGATTGGTGGCGAGATAGCAACAGAGTACGACGAGGATGAGGATGTGTATCTGACCGAAAAGATATCGTCGAACAACTTCCACAAATACATCTATGGCGGTGGCACAACCGACTGGACAGGCGTAGAGAACTACGATGGTTGCTCGGCATTGACCACAAAACCTGCATTGTAATAACCTCGAAATATTGTTATGACTATGAAAAACTATCTAAAACCCGAAATTGACATCTGCATTGTCGTAGCCGAGAGAGGTTATGGCGACAGCGTTGGTCTGCCAGGATTTGGCACAGAAAATGACGAATTGGTATATTAAAAACAAGATAAGAGTATGACAGAAAAACTTCTTAAGATTGCCGGCGAGTTTGTACTCGAGGGTACAATCAAAGAGATCACTCCGCTCGGACAGGGATTTATCAACGACACCTTTATCGTGCACACCGAGGGTGAGGCGCCGAACTACATCCTTCAGCGCAAGAACAAGAACATCTTCCCCGATGTTCCCGCTATGATGGACAATATCGACCGTGTGACTGCACACATCCGTGCAAAGGTCGAGGCCGAGGGTGGCGACACCAAGCGCGAAGTTATGACCATCAACCACACCCACGATGGCAAGTTCTACCACGTGGATGAGGAGGGCGAGTATTGGGCAGTATGCGAGTTTATCGCAGACACGGTAGCCTACGACTCGGCTAACAGCGAGGCTTTGGCTCGTATGGGTGGTATGGGTATCGGCAAGTTCCAGTCGCAGTTGGCTGACTTTACCGAGCCTTTGGCAGAGGTTATCAAGGGATTCCACAACATCAAGCACCGCTTTGTGCAGTGGGACGAGGCAATCGCACAAGATGCTGCAGGTCGTGTAGCGCAGCTTGCAACCGAGATCGAGTGGATTGAGTCGCGTCGTGCGGAGATGCTTGCATTCTGGGCAAAGGTCGAGTCGGGCGAGATTCCGATGCGTGTGACCCACAACGACACCAAGATCAACAACATCCTCTTCGACAAGCAGGGCAATGTGCTCTGCGTAATCGACCTCGATACTGTGATGTCGGCACCAGCCTTGAACGACTTTGGTGACGCTATCCGCACCTACGCAAATACAGGTGCAGAGGATGCCACCGACCTCTCGACCGTATCGCTCTCGTTGCCGATGTTCGCTGCCTATGCTGATGGTTACCTCTCGCAACAGGCTACCAAGCTCAACCAGGCGGAGTTGGACCACCTTGCATTCTCGGCTCGTTACATCACCTTCGAGCAGGTGTTGCGATTCCTGATGGACTACATCAACGGTGATACCTATTATAAGATTAAGTCGCCACTCCACAACCTCGAGCGCACCCACGCACAGTATGCCCTCTTGCAGAGCATCGAGGCACAGTACGCAGAGATGTGCGAGGTGATCAAGCAGACAACCGCTAAATATTTGGCATAATGAAGATAGCAAAGATAGATTTGACGGGCAAGACCCTCGAAGAGGCATTCGAGGGCATTGCGCCCGTAAAGATTGCCTGCTGCAATTGGGCTGAGGAGTATCCATACGCACCCGAGGTGACATTCAAGATGTTCCACACGGGCGAGAAGCTCTATCTCCGCTACGATGTTGCCGAGGGCTACACCGCAGCGCGTGTTGCCGAGGATAATGGCGAGGTGTGGACCGATTCGTGCTGTGAGTTCTTCCTCTCACTCGATGGCGAGGCCTACTACAATGTGGAGACCACCTGCATAGGCAAGATGCTCATTGGCTACCGCAAGAAGGGTGCGGATGTTATCCACGCAGGCGAAGATGTTCTCTCCGAGGTGGAGCGTCACACATCGCTCGGCACAGAGCCTTTCGAGGAGCGTGTAGGCGAGAATAAGTGGTCGCTGATGCTCGGACTCCCAACCTCGATTATGCACCAGGACAAGGTGGAGAGCTGGGATGGTCTCAAGCTGAAGGTCAACCTCTACAAATGCGGTGACAACCTCACGAAGCCTCACTTCCTGTCGTGGCAACCGATTGCACTACCGCAACCGTGCTTCCACTGCCCTGAGTTCTTTACAGCGGTGGAGTTGGAGTAAAAGAGAATATCGTGGTCCGAAAGGACCACGATATCTCTTTTTGCGTTTGCCGCAACTCTTAAATCTTTGCTACGCGGTTTGCGTGACGACCACCTTCGAACTCGGTGTTGAGCCACTCGTTGAGGATTGCGAGAGCCTCCTCGTTGGAGATGAAGCGTGCAGGCAAGACAAGGACATTGCTATCGTTGTGCTGACGGGTGAGCTTTGCAATCTCGGGCAACCAGCAGAGCGAAGCACGCACCTTGGCGTGCTTGTTGAGGGTGATGGCCATACCCTCGCCCGAGCCGCAGATGCCGATGGCGCGTGGGAATGTGCCCTCCTCCAATGCTCCTGCCATAGGGTGAGCAAAGTCGGGATAGTCGCAGCTCTCCTCGGAGTGACAACCAAAGTCAAATACATCAAAGCCCTTCGACGAGAGGTAGCCTACCAAAAATTCTTTGAGTTCGTAGCCTGCGTGGTCGCAGCAGATGCCAATCTTATTCATATCTATAACTGTTTTATATTTGATTCGGTCATTCGATACTACAAATATAGGAATAAATTTGTATTTTTGCCACCGCAATGAGGATATTTTTAATCATAGCAGGTAGCATCACGCTGGGCTTGGGTGTGTTGGGCATATTTCTTCCGATGCTCCCCACTACCCCATTTCTGTTGCTCTCGGCTACCGCTTGGCTCAAGGCCTCGCCCGAACTCTACAGATGGTTGCTCAATCACCGAGTGTTTGGCGAGTATATCCGCAACTTCCGCGAACATCGCGCCATACCCCTCAGAGTGAAGATCACCTCGGTGTCGCTCGTGTGGCTCACCATAGGCTACTGCATCTTCGCAGTGGTCGACAGATGGTGGTGGGCACAAGTGCTGATGGCCCTGCTTGCTGTGGGCATCTCGTGGCATATACTATCGTTTGCCACACTCAAGAGAAAAGAGTAGCAAAAGGGAGTGAGCAGCCGAGGTCAAATTAAGAATTAAAAATTAAAAATTAAGAATTAAAAATTCTTTTTTAAGGGCTAGTAAGGGCTAGTAAAGGTTATTAAGGGTGATTAATGTTTTTTTTAATTTTGAATTTTGAATTTTGCATTCCCTCCCGCGCATCCTATCAAGCACCGCAGGTGCGAATCCTATCTAATCCTATCAAATCCTATAATCGTTGCGCCTTGACCACCTTCGGAGTTCCCGACCCCTCAGCGTCTCGTGCAAAAAGAACTCATCAGAACAATTTTTACTTCGAGGCGCGCTTACGATCAACCTCATTGAGAAGTATCTTGCGGAGACGCATCGACTTTGGTGTAACCTCGACATACTCATCCTCCTTGATGTACTCGAGAGCCTCCTCGAGAGAGAAGATCTTTGGAGGTACGATTACAGCCTTGTCGTCAGAGCCTGAGGCACGCATATTGGTAAGTTGCTTAGCCTTGCAGACATTGACGGTGATGTCGTTGCTGCGGGTGTGCTCGCCTATGACCTGACCCATATAGACCTCCTCCATAGGGGAGATGAAGAAGCGGCCACGATCCTGGAGCTTATCGATTGAGTAGGCGTAGGCAGTACCTGTCTCGGATGCAATGATAGAGCCATTGGTACGCATATCTATCTCGCCCACATAGGGCTCGAAGGCACGCAAGCGGTGCGACATAATAGCCTCGCCTGCGGTGGCAGTGAGCATATTCGAGCGAAGGCCGATGATACCACGCGAAGGGATGTCGAACTCGAGGCGGGTGCGACCATTCGACGACTCCATATTTGTGAGTGTACCCTTGCGGCGGGTGGTGAGTTCGATAACTGTACCGGCACACTCCTCGGGGCAATCGACGGTCATCTCCTCGATAGGCTCACACTTCACGCCATCAATCTCCTTGATGATAACCTTTGGCTGACCAACCTGCAACTCGTAGCCCTCGCGACGCATTGTCTCGACCAATACCGAGAGGTGCAACACACCACGACCAAATACTACAAACGAGTCGGCATTCTGACCCTGCTCCACGCGGAGAGCGAGGTTGCGCTCCAACTCGCTGTCCAAGCGGTCCTTGATGTGGCGCGAGGTAACAAACTTACCCTCACGACCAAAGAATGGCGAGTTGTTGATGGTAAAGAGCATCGACATTGTAGGCTCGTCAATCTTGATTGGTGGCAGTGGCTCGGGATTCTCGGCATCGCAGATGGTGTCTCCAATCTCGAAACCCTCGATACCTACCAATGCACAAATTTCGCCACACTCGACCTTGTCGACCTTCTTCTTGCCGAGTCCGTCGAAGACCATCAGGTCCTTGATCTTGGTCTTGACCATAGTCTTGCCATCGCGCTTTGCGAGGGTGACAGTCTGACCATTGACGAGCGTACCACGGGTGAGTTTACCCACTGCGATACGACCGATATATGACGAATACTCGAGCGAAGTTACAAGCAACTGCGGAGTGCCCTCAGTTGTTGCAGGCTCGGGAATCTCATCGATGATGGCATCCAAAAGCGGCACGATGCTGTCGGTCTTTTCGTTCCACTTGTGCGACATCCAGCCCTGCTTTGCCGAACCATAGATGGTCTTGTAGTCGAGCTGCTCCTCGGTAGCATCGAGCGTAAACATCAAGTCGAAGACCTGCTCGTTGACAACCTCGGGGCGGCAGTTTGGCTTGTCTACCTTGTTGATAACCACGATAGGTTTCTTGCCGAGCGAGAGAGCCTTCTGCAGCACGAAGCGAGTCTGCGGCATTGTACCCTCAAAGGCATCGACCAGAAGAAGCACTCCATCGCACATATTCAAGACACGCTCCACCTCGCCACCGAAGTCGGCGTGTCCCGGGGTGTCGATGATGTTGATTTTGTACTCCTTGTAGACCACCGATACATTCTTCGAGAGGATGGTGATACCGCGCTCACGCTCGAGGTCATTGTTGTCGAGCACAAGATCACCTGTCTTGGATGGCTCACGCAGGAGGTTACCCGCCAAAATCATCTTGTCGACAAGGGTTGTTTTACCGTGATCGACGTGGGCTATAATTGCAATGTTGCGTAGTTTTTGCATATAGAGAGTTGTTTTTACCTAAATAACGGGGCAAAATTACGAATTTTAATCGGAAAATTACTACATTTGTAGTACTAATCTTTTCAGAAAGTTATGCCAACGAGAATAGATGTGACAAATGGCAGTTGCGTGTATGTCGAAAGAGTCGAGGATATCCTCGCGCAGCTCCTGCCCGACAAGCGTGTGATTGTCATCTCCGATACCAACATAGACCGTACCCACCACGACCTTATTGCACCCTATGAGTCGATACTTGTGGGGCAGGGCGAACAGGCGAAGGGGCTTGCCACATTGGAGGATGTCTACACCAGACTTATCGAACTGGGAGCCGACCGACAGACCTTCATTCTCGGCATTGGCGGAGGCATAGTGACCGACATTGCGGGCTTTGTCGCCTCGACCTATATGCGAGGTGTAGAGTTTGGCTTCATCACCACCACCCTGCTCGGCTCGGTGGATGCCTCGGTGGGTGGCAAGAATGGCGTGAATGTGGGCGGTTTCAAGAATATGGTGGGGGTATTCTCGCAGCCAAAGTTTGTCATCTGCGATGTTGCACTCCTACACACCCTCCCCGAGCGTGAGTTCCGCGCAGGTATGGCAGAGGTTATCAAGACAGCCATCCTGGGCGACAGGGAGTTGTTCGGGATGTTGGAGCAGAGCTCGTTTGAGGCCCTACGCAAGGATGATGCACTGCTCGAGAGCGTCATAGCACGCTGCATCAGGGTAAAGGCCGATGTGGTGGCACAGGATGAGCGAGAGGGCGGTTTGCGTCGTATACTCAACCTCGGACACACCATAGCGCACGCCATCGAGAAGTGCTCGCAGCGTTACTCGCACGGCGAGGCTGTGGCGATAGGTCTGCACCATATCACAAAGGCGGCATTGGCTGATGGAGTAATCTCCGAAGCAGATGGCTCACGCATAATCTCGCTTATCGAGCGATATGGCTTCGACACCGAGTTGCCCGTCGAGCGCAAGCTACTGCTCAAGGCTATCGAGGGCGACAAAAAGCGCAAGGGCAACACAATACATCTGATACTCCCAACCGCCATAGGCAAGGTCGAGGATAGGGTTGTGAAGCTGACGGAGGTAAGGCTTTAGCCATTCAGAATGGCTGAATTAAAAATTAAGAATTAAAAATTAAAAATTCTTTTTTAAGGGCCAGTAAGGGCTAGTAAGGGCCAGTAAAGGCTAGTAAGGAAAAGCAGAAAGCGCACCCCAGTAAGGAGCTTTAGCTCCGCCCCCAGTAAGCGAACGCAGTGAGCGCCCCCAGTAATCCCCAGTAACCCCCAGAAATCTCTGCGCCTTGACTAGGGTGGGAGTTCCCCACAACCCTCAGCCTCCCGCGCTCCCTATCAAGCACCGCAGGTGCGAATCCTCTCTAATCCTATCTAATCCTATAATCGTTGCGCCGTGATGCCCTTCGGAATTCCCAATACCTCCTATCCCTTTCTCGCCAAATCGAGGAAGGTGAACGCTCCGTCGTACTCCTCGCCACGCTCGAACTCCTCACGGGAGAGCTCCTGCCACTCGGAGTAGTCAATCTCAGGGAAGGAGGTGTCACCCTCATAGTCGCGATGCACGACGGTGAGATAGAGTCGGTCGGCGATGGCCATAGCCTGTGAGTAGATCTGCGCTCCGCCAATGATGAACACCTCCTCGTCGGCAGGGAACATCGCCACAGCCTCCTCGAGCGAGTGTGCTACAAGGCACCCCTCAAACTCGGCATTGCTGCGTGTGATAACCACATTGGTGCGCTTGGGCAGTGGGCGACCAATCGACTCATAGGTCTTGCGCCCCATAACCACAGGGTGTCCCGTAGTGGTGGTGCGGAAACGACGCATATCCTCCTTTATATTCCACAGCAAGGCGTTCTTATCGCCTATGACGCCATTCTCGGCAATGGCAACAATGATTGAAATCATTGAAATTAAAAATTAAGAATTAAAAATTAAAAATTATTTTAGAGGCGTTAAGGTCGTTAGGGTCGTTAAGGTCGTTAGGGGTGATTAAGGGGAGTTAAGGGTGATTAATGTTTTTTTCTTTTGCTTGTAGCGCACCCTTAATAACCCTTAATAGCCTTTAATAACCCTTAATTCTGTTGCGCCTTGACCACCTTCGGAGTTTCCACAACCCTCAGTCTCCCGCGCACCCCTAACGACTCTAACGCCGCTAACGACCCTAATTCTGCTTGCGCCACCAAGACTCTAAAATCGTAAATGATTGAGGAAATCTTGTGCTAAGCGAGGTGGCGAATGCGCAGCATAGTAGAGCTATGTGAGCATTTCGGCATCCGAAGTGCAGTGCAAAATTTACCAATCAGAACGATTTTAGAACGACATCGGCGCCTTAATGGTCGGATATGGATCGTAATCCTCCAATGTAAAGTCCTCGAACTTAAAGTCGAAGATGGACTTGACATCGGGGTTAATGCGCATAGTAGGCAACTTGCGTGGGGTGCGCGAGAGTTGCTCGTCGACCTGCTCAAAGTGGTTGAGGTAGAGGTGGGTGTCGCCTGTGGTGTGGACAAACTCACCCGGCTTGAGGCCACACACCTGCGCCATCATCATAGTGAGCAGAGCGTAGGATGCGATGTTGAACGGAACACCGAGGAAGGTGTCGGCACTGCGCTGGTAGAGCATACACGAGAGTTTGCCATCCGCCACATAGAACTGAAAGAGGGTGTGGCACGGAGGCAACGCCATCTTCTCGACATCGGCAACATTCCAGGCCGAAACAATTATACGACGCGAATCGGGATTTTTGGTAATCAAATCCACCGCCTGCTGAATCTGGTCGATGGTCTCACCATTGGGACGAGGCCACGAACGCCACTGATAGCCATAGACGTGGTTCAAGTCGCCGAACCTGTAGCCCTCAATAGGCGAGAGGATGCCCTCTTGTGCGGCACGCAGGAACTCCTCCATAGTAACGGGCAAAACACCCTCCTTGACGCAGAGTTCGTTGTAGTAGCGGTAGGCATCGTTATCCCAGATGTGCACGCCATTGTCGACGAGGTACTTGATGTTGGTGTCGCCATTGAGGAACCACAACAACTCGTGGATAATGCCCTTGAGGAATACCTTCTTGGTGGTGAGCAACGGGAAGCCCTCCGAGAGGTCGAAGCGCATCTGATGGCCAAAGACGCTCTTGGTGCCTGTGCCTGTGCGGTCGGTCTTGACAATGCCCTCGTTCTTGATGCGGGCGAGTAGGTCGAGATATTGTTTCATATTTCTTAGCCGTTAGCCTTTTATAATATTCAATTCTATTATTCCATTGTTGTCGAGTGCGATATAGCTCGGTTGCGAGTGCCAATCGCCCATAAAGAGGGTGCGTGTCGGCTCCTTGACATCGGACACAAAGTGGAGATGTCCGAAGATGTAGTAGTCGACGCTATGGCTCTTGCTGTGCTCGGCTGCATACTCTATCAGCGGATTGAGCACACTTGCGCTCTGCACTCCGTGCGACTTGCGCGACTTGCCACTCCACCACTGCCCAAAGCGCATAAAGAGATCGGGGTGGATGAGCCACGATGCCACCTTGCGCAGCCCCTTCGAGCGGAACATTGCGTTCATTACACGAAGCAGAGGCTTGCCCCCTATGTTCATATTATCGCCGTGTGCCACAAAGAGCCTCTTGCCCGCAAGGGTGAAGGTTTGAGGTGTGGTGTAGAGTTCGATACCGCACTCCTCGGTGAGGTAGTTGCCCACCCACATATCGTGGTTGCCCGTGAGCATCACCACACGCACGCCCCTGTCGCATAGCTCTGCCAAGCGACCAAGCACACGCACAAAGCCCTTCGGCACTACCCTCTTGTACTCGAACCAGAAGTCGAAGATGTCACCCACCAAAAAGAGCGACTCGCCATCCGCAGCAACCTTGTCAAGGAAGTCGAGGAAGGTGCGCTCGACACGCCTCTGCGTTGCCACATCACCCGAGCCGAGGTGTATATCCGAAACAAAGTAGTGCATAGCGTGGGTTAATTAAGGAGCGACGAGAGTTTGCGACGCAGAGCATCGCTGTAGATATCCTTCGCAATGATGCGGCCCTCCCTGTCGACGAGGAAGTTGCTCGGCAGCTTGCGAACATTGTAGGAGCGCAAGAGGATGGAGCGCTCGCCTGCGTAGTCACAGACCGAAATCCAGGGGAGTTTCTGCTCCTGCACTGCGGTTATCCACGCCACCTTCGAGGTGTCGGCCGAGACCTGATAGACCTCGAAACCGCGTGACGAGAAGTCGGCATATATCTCCTTGAGCTCGGCATTGAGGGCGTTGCTATTGCCCAGCTCTGCCGACCAGAAGTCAATCAAGACATAGTTGCCCTCCAACGAGGAGAGGGTGTGCTCCACACCATACATATCCTTGCCCTTGAGTTCGGGGCAGTTGCGCACCTCGACAGAGTTGAGTAGCGAGATGCGAGCCTCCATACGGGCAATATCGTTGCTCAAAGTGAGCATAAACGGAGATGTGGGATAGCGTTGCGACACCGCATCCGAGACGGTGCGATAGTAGATCAAATCGCTCTCGGCACTCGAGAGGTAGCCATCGCCCGGCAGACGCTGATAGAGGGCGTAGACCGAGGCGAGCGACTCCTTGTTCTCGACGATGAAGGATATCTGCTTGCGCTTGATACCGTTATAGGTGGTGGTGTAGCGTTGTGCGAGGAGGGCTTTGCCCTCGTCATCGCGTGTGGCGTAGTACTCCTGCTCAATCCTCTTCAATTCGAGTTGACCTGCGTGGAACTCCTTCACAAAGCGATGCAGAAGTTCCGACTCGTAGGAGCCATTCACCGAGTAGTTCGCCAAGGCATTGCCCAAGGCACTCACCTCAACACGCTCGCCACGCGAGAGCAAGAGCGGGATGCGGTCACCGCCATAGATCACATTGTAGAGCATAGGTGTCGCCTCTGCCTTGTCGATGCGGAAGTGGAATGCGCCATTGTTGTCGAGTTCAATCGAGTCGACCACGATCTGCCCTGTAGCGGTGCTCTTCTCGAGGTAGACCTCGTTGAAGTTGAGTCCTACGAAGCGGCCCTCGATCACGATGTCGTTGCTGCGACAGCCCACAATAGCCGCCAGCGCAACCATCACAACCGATATCTTGCTAAAAAATCTCTTCATAACCATCTATCTAAGTTTCGTTCAACACTATAACGCGCTACTGCTTTGTGCTATTGTGTCGCTGACCACTTTTGCGCTGTCCCTTCTGCTGCCCCTTCTGCTGACGCTGCTGTCGCTGATGATGCTGCTGTTGCTTGGCGTTCCTGTATTGCGAGAGGGCCGATTTGTGGTCGGATTCGGCCTTTCGGAGGCACTCCTCGTCGACTTTTATAGCACCATCGGACAGAATGTGTATGTCATTCAGCAACACCTCGACATTGGGGTGTTCGTTGTTGTACTCGGCACTGCGGGCACGCATATAGCGGGCGATATTGCCCAGCTCCGACGACTCGCCACGTCCCTCGGTGGCCACACGACGCAACATTCGCACGATGTTCTTGCCATAGTGCTTGTGCGAAATATAGCTCTGCGGATAGGGCAGCGGCTCGGGCTTGACCTGCAAGTCCTCACGCTTGGGTAGCGGATAGGGGCTGTCGACATCGAGACGGAAGTCCGACATAATGAAGAGGTGGTCCCACAATTTGTGGGCTATATCGGCAGTATCACGCAGGTGGGGGTTGAGGTTACCCATCACCGCAATCACCGCCTTGGCCTGACGGGTGCGCTCGTTGCGATCCTCGATCTCGAGCAGCGAATCGACCATCTCCTGAATGTGACGACCATACTCGGGAATCAACAACGGACGACGCAAGTAGTTGTAGTTCTTGTACATTAAAATTAAAAATTAAAAATTCTTTTTTGAGGGCTGTTAAGGGTGGTCAAGGCGCAAGTATTCCTGGGGTTTACTGGGGGCGCTCACTGCGTTCGCTTACTGGGGGCGGAGCTAAAGCTCCTTACTGGGGTGCGCTTTCTGCTTTCCCTTACTAGCCCTTACTGGCCCTTACTGGCCGTTACTAGCCCTTACTAGCCCTTAATTTTGCATTTTGCATTAACCCTGCTTCGCAGGCTTTTCCTCCTCGCGGCTCGGCATAGTGCAAACAAGTTTGCCCTCTGCTCTCGCTCCGCAGCGTCGGTTCTGCATTCTGCATTTTGCATTTTGCATTCTGCATTCCATTCCGTCTCCCCATCATACCTCATTTGGGCACAACGGACACCCTGCACGAGGGCTCCGACAACATTATGTCGTGTCGAGCAAAAGGTATACCTTTGGTCCACCTTTCAGATTGCAAAAATAGTACTTTTTTAGAGAATATCAAAATGGCAAAAGTTTTAATTCTGGAACAATCAAAAAGTGTGCGCAACAACCTGCGCGAGAGGCTCGAGTTTGAGGGCTTCACGACCGAGGGTGCAGAGTCGGCATCGCTGGCTCGCACAATGTGCGAAAGGATACCCTTCGACCTCATCCTGGCGGACAATCCCGAGGGGCTTGCCGAGACCAACCTACCCTTCATTGTGCTCTCGCGAGAGAACGACATCGATGCGGCAATGAGGGCGATGCGTCACGGAGCTGTCGACTTCATCCCCAAGCCGATAGATATGAATCGGCTACTGCACTCCATCCGTCGAACCATAGCCTCACCCGTCGCGGAGAGCGCACCCACACCCGCCAGGAAGGTGCGTCAGCGAGCCCCACTGCAGGAGCGTTGCGCCATCGAGCCTATCGTGGGCGAGTCGGAGCAGACAGTGCGTCTGCGAAGCCTTGTGGAGAGGGTTGCTGCAAGCGAGGCGAGGGTGCTCATCACGGGCGAAAACGGAACGGGTAAGGAACTTGTAGCCAAGTGGTTACACCACAAAAGCCGACGCGCCAATGCACCCTTTGTCGAGGTCAACTGCGCCGCCATTCCGTCGGAGCTTATCGAGAGCGAACTCTTCGGCCACGAGCGAGGTGCCTTCACCTCGGCAGTCAAGCAGCGCAAGGGCAAGTTCGAGCAGGCCGACGGAGGCACACTCTTTATGGATGAGATTGGCGATATGTCGCTCTCGGCACAAGCGAAGGTGCTGCGTGCATTGCAGGAGCGCAAGATATCGAGGGTGGGTAGCGACCGCGACATCGAGGTGGATGTGCGCGTGGTGGCTGCCACAAACAAGAATCTCGAGTACGAAATCAGCAAGGGCAACTTCCGCGAGGACCTCTACCACCGCATAGGCGTTATACTGGTAAAAGTGCCACCTCTGCGTGAGCGCAAGGGGGATGTGCCGATACTTGTGGAGCACTTCCTGCGGAGCATCTGCAAGGAGTATGGCATAGTGACCAAAACAATTGAGGCAGAGGCACTTGCCAAACTCTCGCAACGCCGCTGGTCGGGCAATATCCGCGAACTGCGCAATGTGGTCGAAAGGCTCGTAGTGCTTGGCAGCAAGAGCATCACATCGGAGGATGTGGAGGAGTATTGTTAGGGGGCGATAAAAATTAAGAATTAAGAATTAAAAATTAAAAATTATTTTAGAGGCGTTAGAGGTGATTAAGGGCTAGTAAGGGCCAGTAAGGGCTAGTAAGGGTTGTTAAGGGTGATTAAGGGTTGTTAAGGGTTATTAATGTTTTTTAATTTTGCATTTTGCATTTTGCATTTTG
>JAFVOR010000040.1 GCA_017505725.1 Alistipes sp. | reverse complement strand
CTCCTACGGACATAATGGCGACAAATACTTTTGGCCACTCTCATACTCCAGTGCCAAGACAGCACAGAAACGAATGGATAAATTGGAGAAAGCAGGTATCCGCTGCAAACTCACGGGATACAACAGGCGAGCAGGTGGAGTTGTGCAAGGCGTTGATCAATATCTACTCGATAACTCTCGAGGAGTACGACCTGCCAAAGGTGCGTATCCGAGTAGAGTGCAGCAAGGGTACCTACATCCGCTCGTTGGCGCAGGAGATTGGCGAGAAGCTCGACAGCGGAGCTTATCTCACTATGTTGCGTCGCACCCGAAACGGTCAGTTCTCGGAGGCAGATGCCGAGTCGCTGGACGATTTTCTCAAAAAAATGCCGTTAGACGAAACAAAAGATTGATTTTTTCGTAGTATTTTAAGATTGTTGCGTGTTTTTTTGCGCAGCATATCCCTTTTTACGAAGACAACAATAGTTAACTATATGAAACTTTCACATTACGACTTCGATTTTAGCACGGAACTTATTGCCAAGTATCCGGCTAACAATCGTGACGAGGCTCGATTGATGGTGATCCACCGCGACACCGGCGAAATCGAGCACAAAATCTTTAAGGATATCATCGAGTACTTCGATGAGGGCGATGTATTCGTGATGAATGACACCAAGGTATTCCCCGCCCGTCTCTATGGCAACAAGGAGAAGACAGGCGCCGAGATTGAGGTGTTCCTTCTTCGCGAGTTGAATCGCGAACTCAAGTTGTGGGATGTATTAGTCGATCCTGCCCGCAAGATTCGCATCGGCAACAAACTCTACTTTGGTGAAGACGATATCCTCGGTGCCGAGGTTATCGACAACACCACTTCGCGTGGTCGTACTCTGCGATTCCTCTACGATGGCGACCACGAGGAGTTCAAGCAGTTGCTCTATCGTCTGGGTGAGACTCCGCTCCCATCGTGGGTGCGTAAGGAGGTCGAGCCTGAGGATGCCGAGAACTATCAGACCATCTTTGCCGATAAGGTGGGCGCAGTAGTCGCTCCTACCGCAGGTATGCACTTCTCGAAGCACCTTCTCAAGCGAATGGAGATATTCGGTATCGAGCGTGCTTTCATCACGCTCCACGCAGGTTTGGGCAACTTCCGTACCGTCGATGTCGAGGATTTGTCGAAGCACAAGGTCGATTCGGAGCAGTTCTTTGTAACAGCAGAGACTGCCGAGTGTATCAACAATGCCAAGCGCGAGAATCGCAAGGTCGTAGCTATTGGTACAACCGTTATGCGTACGCTCGAGACTGTGGTGTCGACTCACGGTATGGTGACTGCACAGGAGGGTTGGACCAACAAGTTTATCTTCGCTCCATACGACTTCACCGTTGCGAATGCTATGGTTTCGAATCTGCATATGCCAGGCTCGACACAGCTGATGATGGTGGCAGCATTTGGTGGCTACAACACTGTGATGGATGCCTACAAAGTGGCAGTCGAGGAGGGCTATCGCTTCGGTACTTATGGCGATGCTATGTTGATTCTCTAGGAGAGCAACCGTTGAATTAAGAAAATTTGTTACAGGAACTAAAATCCAAAAGCAATGGCTAAAAATAAAATATTGTATATCTGTCAGCAGATAATGCCATATCTTCCCGAAAATGAGGAATCTCGCTTGGCTCGTCACCTCTCGCAGGCAATGCAGGAGCACGGTAACGAGATTCGCACCTTTATGCCACGCTATGGTTGCGTCAATGAGCGTCGCAATCAGTTGCACGAGGTAATTCGCCTTTCGGGTATGAACCTTATTATCAACGACGATGACCACCAGCTCATTATCAAGGTTGCGTCGATACCTTCGGCTCGTATTCAGATATACTTCATCGACAACGACGACTTCTTCTCGCGCAAGGCTGTATTGACCGACGAGGATGGCAAGGAGTTTGCTGACAACGATGCGCGTATGGTATTCTTTGCGCGTGGCGTGTTCGAGACTGTCAAGAAGTTGCAGTGGAAGCCGAGTGTGGTGCATTGTCACGGTTGGTTCTCGGCAATTGCCCCTATCTATCTGCGCAATATGTTCAAGGACGACCCTCTCTTCAGCGATGCCAAGGTTGTGGTTGCTCTCTACGAGGAGCAGTTCGCTACTCCACTCGCCAAGACCCTTGGCGAGAGGTTGGTGGGCGAGGGTGCTCCCGAGGATACAATCGAAAAACTCGGCACTCCTTCATACGAAAATCTGATGCGTTTCGTTATAGAGAATGTAGATGGCGTTGTGGTGGGTTCGGACAAGGTCAGCCGCGAGTTGGTTGACTATGCTCGTCAGTGTGGCAAGCAGGTGCTCGACTACCAGTCGCCTGAGGAGAATGATTTTTATGATAACTACGACCGCTTCTATGAGGGACTTTTCTAACAGATTGCGCCATATAGCATCTCTGCTTGTAACCTTTGTCGCTGCGCTCTTTTTGGGAGGTTGCACTATGACCGAGGACAACACTCTCGGCTCGAATATTATGCCGGAGGGGCAGATTATGATTATGCGCCATCTGACATTTAGGGGTAGCAAGATTATCTCCTACAACCCCGAGACCGAGAAGAACGAGGTGACCGATACGGGCAAGGAGTTCCTCGAGACTCGCCTCTATCGCACCGACTCGCTCCTTTCGTCGAATCTCAAGAAGGGTTATATGGGTGTGCGTCGTAGCGATGTGCTCGGAGAGCGTACCGCAGGCTTTGCCTCTACCATCCTCTATATGAACGACTTGGATCAGGAGAAGGGCTTTGGCTACAAACCTATCTTCGACACAATGATGCTTGTGCTCACGGTCGAGGATTATGGCGGCGATACCCTTGTGCCAATTCGCTATCGAGTCTACGAGTTGTATAAGTCGTTGGCTGGCAATGTAATCAAGAGCGAGAAAGACAAGTCGGACTCGGTGGCATACATCAACTGCGACTTGTCGGGAGTCTACGATCCTGCGAAGCCGATTTTCGAGTTTACCTTCCCGAAGAGCGAGTTGCAGCAAGGTCCATCGACTGTGATGATTCCTATGGAGAATACACCTCACTCGTGGGATTTTGCGCGTCGTCTGATGCTCATCCCCGACAATTATGAGTCGGGCGAGTGGGATGGCTACGGAAATAAGGATGCCGACATCTATAAGGATGACAAAAAGTGGACCGAGCGTTTCTATGGCCTCTATATCGAGCCTGTGCTCGACGAGACACCACGCGACGAGGAGTGTGCAATGTATGCACTCGACCTCTCCGCTTCGGGCATTATGTTGCAGGGCCGAAGCCGCAACGAGAAGGACCCGTCGATGATTAAGGATACGGTGGGTATGTACTACTACTTCTACGACGAGAACTCGAAGTTCAACGCCTCGGTCAACAAGGTAACCCACGACTACTCGCAGTCGGCGCTTAAGAGCGTCGAGATGGATGGTGCAAAGCCAAGCGAGGAGCGTACCAAGGTAGAGACCTGTTATGTCGAGGGCTTGGGTGGTCCATCTACCGAGATATACATTACTGACGATCTCCTCAATGCTCTCTATGAGATAGAGCAGGAGGCTGCGGCAAATAGTGCGAAGATGGGTATCAATCAGGCACTCTTCACCATCTATGTCGATGGTGCAGACTACGATTGGAGTGTGACTCAGAGCAACCACGCCTGGCTCACCCCTCTGCTCGATAAGTCGTTCACCCGTCTGGGCGCATATATCAACTACGACAGACTCTCTCCTGTGATCGACTACAACTATATTTACGAGAGTAGTTATGGCAGCGAGTTGGCATACGATGGACACCTCGACCGCAGTCGTGGTTGCTATACCTTGAACCTTACGGCTCACATTCAGCAACTCTTCAACTACGCCAAGAGTGTCCGTCAGGAGGATGGCACCTATCTCTTCAACGAGAAGGATGCGAACTATGTGCACAGAGCCATCTGCATCGGCACCGAGGCTACTGCCCCTTATGCCTTCACCGAGAGTGTGTTGCAGGGTACCGGCAAGGGTGTACCTGCACCAATTGAGATTGATTTGACCTACACATTAGTAAAATAGCGAAAATGGCAGAGCCTTCAGCAGGGCTGTGTCTACGAAAAACGAAATTTAGTGATGCAAGAAAATTTAGTAATTGTTGAGTCTCCAGCTAAGGCTAAGACCATCGAGAAATTCCTGGGCAAGGAGTTTGCCGTAAAGTCGAGTTTTGGTCACATCCGCGATCTTCCGAAGAAGGAGCTCAGCATCGATATAGAGAAGGGTTTTGTTCCGACATACGAGATACCAAAGGAGAAGAGCAAGCTGGTAGCCGATCTTACCAAGGCCGCATAGGAGGCTAAGACCGTATGGTTGGCAAGTGATGAGGACCGCGAGGGAGAGGCTATCGCCTGGCACTTGACCGAGGTGCTCGGATTATCGGTCGAGAACACAAAGCGAATTGTATTCCACGAGATCACCAAGAACGCTATCTTGAACGCAATCGAGAATCCTCGTACTGTGGATATGAACTTGGTGAATGCACAGCAGGCTCGTCGCGTGTTGGATCGTATCGTGGGTTTTGAACTTTCGCCCATCTTGTGGAAGAAGGTGCGTCCCGCTCTCTCGGCAGGTCGTGTGCAGAGCGTTGCTGTGCGCCTGATTGTCGAGCGTGAGCGCGAGATTATCAACTTCAAGAGCACTTCGTCCTATCGTCTGGTGGCGCAATTCTATCCCGTGAACGATGCAACCAAGACTCTATTCAAGGCGGAGTACTCGGAGCGTTTCGCAACCAAGGAGGAGGCTCTTGCAATGTTGGAGCACTGTAAGGATGCAACCTTCACTGTTGAGGGCTGCGAGATGAAGCCATCGAAGCGTTATCCAGCACCTCCATTCACCACATCGACACTTCAGCAGGAGGCTGGTCGAAAGTTCTCGATGTCGGTGTCGCAGACTATGTCTGTTGCGCAGAAGCTCTATGAGCGAGGTCTTATCACCTATATGCGTACCGACTCGGTGAATCTCTCGGATATGGCTCTCAATGCCTGCAAGAAGGAAATTGTCGAGATGTTTGGCAGCGACTACTCGTCGCGTCGCAACTACACCACTCACAGCAAGGGTGCACAGGAGGCGCACGAGGCTATCCGCCCAACCTATATCAACAACCACACAATCGAGGGTACTGCAGCCGAGAAACGCCTCTACGAGCTTATCTGGAAGCGCACTGTGGCTTCGCAGATGGTGCCTGCAGATGTCAACCGTTCGACCATCAATATCTCGGTTTCGGGCAAGGATGAGAAGTTCATTGCTTCGGGTGAGGTTATCACCTTCGACGGTTTCTTACGCCTCTACTCCGAGTCGCACGACGAGGAGCCTGCCGATCAGAGCGAGGCAGCTATCTTGCCGGTGTTAGAGAAGGGTACACAGCTCATCGCCTCGACCATCACCGCTACCGAGCGTTTCTCGGTGCCACCAATGCGCTTCAGCGAGCCGCTGCTCGTCAAGCGTTTGGAGGAGCTTGGTATTGGCCGCCCATCAACCTATGCGCCAACCATCTCCACCATCATTACCCGAGGCTATGTCGAGAAGAGCAACAAACCTGCGCTTAAGCGTCACTATACACTGCTTACACTCAAGGGTTCAAATATCACCGAGAAACTCGCCAGCGAGAACTACGGTGCTGAGAAGAACCGTTTGGCACCAACCGATATCGGTATGGTCGTAAACGACTACCTCGAGCAGAACTTCGGCATCGTGATGGACTACAACTTCACCGCCAAGGTCGAGAAGGAGTTCGACCGCATTGCCGATGGTGAGCAGGGCTGGAACACAATGATAGGCGAGTTCTATGGCGAGTTCCACCAGCTTGTCGATACCGCCATCACCACCCAGGTCGAGAAGAATTCGCAGGTGCGTATCTTGGGCGTTGATCCCGAGTCGGGCAGGGTAGTCAAGGCTCGTATTGGCCGCTTTGGTCCAATGGTCGAGATCGAGACAACTGAGGGCGAGAAGCCACGCTTCGCTTCGCTCAAGAAGGGACAACTCATCGAGGCTATCACCCTCGAGGAGGCGTTGGAACTCTTTGCTTTGCCACGCACACTCGGCAAGTACGAGGAGCAGGATGTTATTGTCGGCATAGGTAAGTTCGGTGCCTATGTTCGCTATGGCAACAACTTCGCGTCGTTGGCGAAGGGTGACGACCCTTACACACTCACCTTCGAGCGTGCTCTCGAGCTTATCGAGGCGCAGAAGAAGAGTGCTACCGCAGCTGCTACTCCAATCAAAACCTTCGAGGAGGATGCCGATTTGGTCATCAAGAATGGTCGCTATGGTGCATACATCGCCTACAAGGGCAAGAACTATCGTATTCCACGAGGCAAGAAGGTCGAGACATTGACCTATGCCGAGTGTGTAACTATTGTCAATTCAACTAAAAAATAGAGATTATGAAGAGATTTATCACTGCATTATGCCTTTGCGTGGCCATCGTTATGTCGGCTTCGGCTCAGGAGAAGAAGGGCTATCAGTTTACCGATGGAAAGCTCGTTAAGACCACTTCGGTCAAGAATCAGTTCCGTAGCGGTACCTGCTGGTGCTTCTCGGCTCTCTCGTTTATCGAGAACGAGATTATGCGTGCCGGTGGCGAGGAGATGGATTTGTCGGAGATGTGGATTGTCCGCAACATCTACTTCGAGAAGGCTGTCAAGTATGTTCGCTTGCACGGTCACCTCAATATGGCTGTCGGAGGAGCGTTCCACGATGTAACCAAGGGTATCGAGAAGTATGGTATCGTACCACAGGAGGTCTACGAGGGTTTGAACTATGGCACCGACAAGCCTGTATTTGGCGAGATCGATGCTGTCTTGAAGGCCTATGTCGAGGCTGTTGTTCAGAACAAGAACAAGAAGCTCACCACCGCTTGGAAGGATGGCTTGAACGGAATCCTCGACGCATACTTTGGTAAGATGCCTGAGAAGTTTACCTACAAGGGCAAGGAGTACACTCCGCACTCGTTTGCCGAGTCGTTGCCAGTCAAGATGTCGGACTTTGTATTCGTAACATCATACACTCACCACCCATTCTACGAGCAGTATATCGTCGAGGTGCCTGACAACTGGATGTGGGAGAAGGCATACAATGTACCTCTCGATGAGTTGATGCAGATTGTCGATAACGCACTCGAGAACAACTATTCGCTCGGTTGGGCAGCAGATGTTTCGGAGCGTGGCTTCCACCGCACAAAGGCCATTGGTATCATCCCCGAGGATAATATCGAGAGTATGAGCGGCACCGAGGCTGAGCGTTGGGGTCGTCTCTCGGCCCAGGAGCGTGCCAAGGAGCTCTACTCGTTCGACAAGCCTGTCAAGGAGAAGAAGATTACCCAGCAGATGCGTCAGGAGGCTTTCGATAACTACGAGAACACCGACGATCACGGTATGGTTATCATCGGCACTGCTACCGATCAGCTTGGCAACCAATTCTTCAAGGTCAAGAACTCTTGGGATATCCGCCCTCCATACGATGGTTACTACTACTTCTCTCGTCCGTATGTTGAGTACAAGACTATGGAGATTATGGTGAATAAGAATGCTATTCCAAAGGCTATCCGCAAAAAAATGCTTTTATAGGGTATTTTCCGCGTTATGCTTGCTTTGCAAATGCTCACATACGCCAAGTATGCTCCGCTTTGCAAAACTGCGCAAGCCTTGAAAATCCTCCTCTAAAAGACATTTTTAGAAGTTAAGAGTGTTACGAAAGTAGCACATCCCTAAAAGTAAGAGACCTCGGGCTGTACGTCTTGTACTATCCCGAGGTCTCTTCTTTTGCGATGCACCACATCTCACGACTTCTGACAAGAAATTGGTTGTAGTGTGAATTTTTAATTCTTAATTTTTAATTTTTAATTAAGAGAAAGAGAGCTATTGTCGCCACAATAGCTCTCTTTCTCTATCTCTTCTCGCCGAAGTCGGCTTGTTGTTTCTCGACCTCCTTGAGACGTTCGGCATTGGCTGCACTTGCCTTGCGTTCGCGCTCTATGTCGGCATCGCTCTTTGCCGAGGCTGCCGAGAACGAGGAGTCCGATGCAGTCGGTATAAGTTGCGCCTCCTTTTCGTTGTATATGAGTCTCTGCGATGTCGGCTTGCTCTCGAACTCGAGTACGCCACTTACAGGCATCTGCTCGCCCTCGAACAAGACCGATGCTGTGATGCGAATCTTGCCCGGCTTCAAGGTCGACTGCACCACGATAGGGGCTGTTCCCCACTTTACAGGAGCAGGGTTAGCCAACTCGCCCTCACCACCAAGGATGCGGCCCTCGCCCTCGATGTGGAACTTGATGTAGTAGTTGTTCAGTCGCTTGATGTTGCCATCGCGGTCGGCTATGCCGGCCACTACGGTTGTGAAGTCCGAGCCATCGGCAACAAGGTCGTTACCCTCGTTGTCGAGCCACAACACGACCTTCGACGGACGACGAGCAGGGCACACCTTGTGGGTAGCCACCACCTCGCCATTAATCAGACCTTCAGCCAAGAGATATACCTCCTTCTGACGCTTCTTCCAGCTACGAGCCTTGTCATCCATAAAGTTGTAGACATCCTTGAAAGTGATGATGGGCGAAGGCATACC
The DNA here is from genome assembly GCA_017505725.1 of Alistipes sp. Taxonomy (GTDB): domain Bacteria; phylum Bacteroidota; class Bacteroidia; order Bacteroidales; family Rikenellaceae; genus Alistipes. The sequence goes on along the minus strand of JAFVOR010000040.1, from coordinate 6,434 downwards.
GATGTGGCTCTTTGGCTTGCGGTAGGTCCAGCTCTTGCCATCGGCAAGGTAGGTGAGACGCACCTCGTCACAGTTCGAATATACGGTCACATCCTTTGGCGAGAATGGAGTCATCTCGTGTGCGATGTAGACCATAGGGCCTGTCTCGTAGAGGCGATTCTCCTGCTTGAGTGGCGAACGTTGCGCCATAAACATATAGTACGAATACTTTGGCTGACGGAAGATGTCGGCAACACCGCCATAGAATGGGTCAGGGTGATAGCCTCGCTGATGGTCGAATGAGTGCCAGAGGCAACCTCCGATATGCGACTTCGAGAGTCTGTAGAATACATCATACGAGGTGCACTGGTACGATGGCTTGGCGTAGTGCTCGGCCTGAACGAGCATCGGTATCTCGCCCCAGTTGCGTGCTACACGGCTTGGTGAGTTGTGCGAATTCCAGTCGTCTACATTATCACCCCACTCGCGAGTGAAGTAGGTGACATCGTTGCGTAACTCGAACTTAGGCTTCGAATAGGTCGTACCCTCGCCCTCGGCAGGGTGGGCAAACTGAATAGGGTAGACGATAGTCGAGGCGGTGCGTGCCTGCATATCGTATGCGGAGTAGGCTCCCTTGTATGGGTACTCCTCCTTGACATAGTTGTAGGCGTTCTCGGCAAACGAGGCTGGGAAACGAGTCTCGTTGAGTGTTGGCTCCCAGAACCACACCGATGGGTGGTTGCGGTCACGACGCACAAGGTTGCGTATGTCGCTATAGACGCTCTGCTCGAAACGAGGGTCTTTCTTGTTCCAGAACTGCCAGCCCGGTACATTGTCGATTACAAAGAGACCGAGCTCATCGCAAGCGTCCATAAATGCGGGGTCTTGTGGGCAGTGGGCATTACGGATCACCTTCAACCCGATGTCGCGCAACTTTTTGGCATCGCGCCAATGTGCAGAGTTGGCTACGGCGTTGCCCACGACTGCAAAGTCCTGATGGCGGTTTGCTCCAATGAGCGGCTCTGCATAGTGCTTGCCATTGAGGTAGAAACCCTCCGCACCCTGGAACTCGATGGAGCGGATACCGATGCGACGACGATAGCCATCTACTACCTTGCCGCTCTGATCGAGCACACGCACATAGAGGTTGTAGAGGGTAGGCGAGTCGGGACTCCAGAGTTGAGGCTTCGATACCCCCATTTTGCGAGTGAAGTGCATAGCTGCGCCACCCTTGATTGCGATGCGGCTCTTGCTCTGCGCTACGGTATTGCCCTCGGTGTCCTGCAGTTCGTAGAGCAATGTGCCCTTGAATGTGGTGCGGTTGGCGTTGCGGATGTGGGCCTTGAGCAGCACATCTGCCGACTCATCGCTCACCTTGTCGTATGCCACGAAAAGACCTCCTCCTGCCACGATATTCTCGTGGTTGGGGTCGGTGATGAATACCTTGTTGTGTGCCACCAGCCAGCAGTCACGGTAGATGCCGCCAAAGTAGGTGTAGTCGAGCATTCGTTGCGGTTTTCCGGGTGCATAGCTCTTGTCGTCGCTGTTGTCCGACCATACTGCAACGATGTTATCGCCCTCCCAATTTATGGCATTTGAGATGTCGACCACCACAGGCAGATAGCCTCCGAAATGCTCGGCGAGTTGCTTGCCATTGACAAATACTCGGCTCTTGCCCATAATTGCCTCGAAGTGCAGAAAGAGTTTCTTGCCCTTGAGAGCCTTGTCCGCTGCAAAGTGCTTGCGGTACCACACTGCGCCCTGGTAGTTGATGCAACCACTTGCCTCGGTAGGCAGATACTCCACACCGTGCGGTAGCGACACTACTCCCCACTTCGAGTCGTCGAATGCGACAGCCTCGGCACCCGCCACCTCGCCCTTGTGGAAACGCCAGGCGGGATTCATCGAGTAGACCTCACGGCCACTCTTCTCGATGGCGTAGAAGCCCGCAGTCGAGAATTGCGGTTGGTAGTTTGCCCACGCCGCTACGGGTGCAACGATGGCGAATAATAGAATCGGAAGAATTGTTCTCAATCTCATATTGTGTTGTTTTATCTGTTATTCGATAGGCTCGGCATCCTCGATATTCGACTTGCGGGCAATTGCCAAAAGTTCCTCTCGCAGTGCCTTGGGAGTTACATTCTCGCGGATGACCGTCAGGTAGGAGTGGCGTATCTCACGCTCGACAATCTTGCGAGGAAGACGCTCGAAATAGATGTCGTTCCAGTGCCGTTTGTTGAAGTGCCACGCAGGGGTGATTGCCGAAAGATGCTCGTCACGCAGAGCAATCGCTCGGTCGGGGTTACACTTGACCGCCACCCGCTCGGTGTGCTCCAATACATAGCACATAAACATTCTGCCACCCACCTTGTAGACCACAGCATCGTCGCCGAAGGGTTGGCACTCCTCGACCGATGGCAGCGAAAGCGTATAGGCGCGAACATCTATTATATCCATACACCAAAGGTACAAAAAAAACGAGAAACCGCAAAGATTTCTCGTTTTAACTTGTAGAAGTTGCCCCCTTACTACTTTGTAAGCTCTGCCAAAGCAGCCTTTGCTGCCTCGACCTTGTCGCCTGCAATAACCTTCTTCAAGGTTGCAATAGCCTTGTCGCGGAGAGCAGCATCCTTATTGCCACCGGCGTTGTACTGTGCGTTGTATGCAGCACCTACCAGGAAGTAGATTGCGCTCTTCTCCTCGTCGGTAGCCTGTGCAGCTGCGGCAGCCTCACCCGATGCAACTACAGCAGCGTAGTCCTTCTTGCCGCTGAGAGCCTCGATACGGATCTTCTCTGCCAATGCAGGAGTTGCAGCCTTCAACTTCTCGGCCATTGCGATAACGCCGTCGAAGTCGCCTGCCTGCTGAAGACTTGCCACCTTGTTGTTGGTGTAGAGAGTCTTGAGCGACTTAGCCTTCTCGATAGCGGCAGCGTACTTGTCAGCCGGCATCTTGCAGATCTTGTCGTAGATAGCCATACCCTCGTCGTACTTGCCCAACTCGCAGTACGATGTAGCGAGGTTGAGTGCCATCTCGGTGTTGCGTGGGTTTGCCTTGTAGCCCTTCTCGAATACTGCTACTGCAGCCTCGTAGTTCTTTGCGTTAAAAGCCTCGCCACCCTGTACCTGATAAACCTTTGCAAGGATCATATTAGCCTTCTGCTTTGCAGTGGTGTTGCCATACAACTCGGCAGTGTCGGCAGCCTTGGTGAGGTACTCGATAGCCTTCTCGTAGTTCTTTTGCGAAGCAGCAGTAAGACCAACACCCTGGTAGCAGGTTGGAAGGTACTTCTTTGCAGTTGTTACGCAGCTCAAAACCTTGCTGTCCTCCGAGTCCATACCCTTGTCGATAACGGTCTCGAATGCGGTGATTGCTGCGGTGTAGTTCTTGCTCTGGAGAGCGGTAGCACCCTCGTTGAACTTTGCGATAATCTCGCTCTGAGCCGAAGCGAAACCTACAGCGAGGAGAGCGAACAGTGTTACAAAAATCTTTTTCATAATGTTGTTTTATTTTTAATATTTATATTTTCGTTATTCAGCGCGCAAAGGTAAGAAACCTATCGCAATTTTGCAAAAAAATCGACCATAAGTCGTTCACACTCTTCGGCGAGTACTCCCGATGTTACAACGGTGCGAGGGTGGAGTATATTGCCCGATATTGTCGAAAAGCCTCTTTTGGGGTCACTTGCGCCATAGACAATGCGACCGATTTGGCTCCAGCCGAGTGCTCCGGCACACATTGGACAAGGCTCGACCGTCACATAGAGTGTGCAGTCGTTGAGGTACTTGCCGCCTATGGTTGACGAGGCTGCAGTGATGGCCTGAATCTCGGCGTGGGCTGTCACATCGGTCAATGTCTCGACCAAATTGTGACCTCGTCCTACGATGCGACCACCTGCAACAATGATTGCGCCGATGGGTACTTCGTCTCTTTCGAGGGCAAGTTTTGCCTCTTCCAACGCCAATCGCATATATTTTTCCTCTTTTTCGCGCGAGATTTCCATAATTTTTTGTATTTTTGTGGGTTATTTGACGACAAAGATACAAAAAATATATACAAAACTATGTACAGAAGTAATACTTGTGGCGAATTGCGTGCCACAAATGTCGGACAGACAGTGACTTTGGCAGGTTGGGTGCAGAAGGTGCGCAACCTCGGTGCAATGACTTTTATCGATTTGCGTGACCGTTATGGCATCACCCAGATTGTTGTCGAGGAGCACTCTGACGAGGAGACCAAGGCTGCAGCCGCAAAACTCGGTCGTGAGTTTGTGGTGCAGGTTACAGGTCGCGTAATCGAGCGTGAGTCGAAGAACTCGAAGATTGCTACAGGCGATATTGAGGTTATTGCCGAGAAGATTGTTATCTTGAACGAGGCTGCTCTGCCTCCATTCACTATTGAGGAGCACTCGGATGGTGGTGATGACCTCCGTATGAAGTATCGCTACCTCGACCTCCGTCGTCCACCATTGCAGCGTAATATGATTCTCCGTCACAAGATGGCGCAGGAGATTCGTCGTTTCCTCGATGGCGAGGGTTTCCTCGAGATCGAGACCCCTTACCTCATCAAATCTACTCCTGAGGGTGCTCGCGACTTCGTTGTCCCTTCGCGTATGAATCCAAACGAGTTCTACGCATTGCCACAGTCGCCACAGACCTTGAAGCAGTTGCTGATGGTCTCGGGCTACGACCGCTACTTCCAGATTGTTCGTTGCTTCCGTGACGAGGATTTGCGTGCCGACCGTCAGCCTGAGTTTACTCAGATCGACTGCGAGATGTCGTTCGTGGAGCAGGAGGATATCACAATGTATTTGAGCGTTGGGCAAAGCATATGTTCAAGAGCGTCTTGGATATCGACTTTACCGAGCCATTCCGTCGTATGCCTTGGAGCGAGGCTATGGAGAAGTATGGCTCGGATAAGCCGGATTTGCGTTTCGGTATGGAGTTCTCGGATATCACCGACTTGGCTCACGGTCACAACTTCTCGGTTTTCGATGATGCTGAGTATGTTGTAGGTTTTGCTGCAACAGGTTGTGCTTCGTATACCCGCAAGCAGATTGATGCCTTGACCGACTATGTTAAGCGTCCGCAGGTGGGTGCCAAGGGCCTCATCTGGATTCGTGTCGAGGAGGGTGGTATCAAGTCCTCTATCGATAAGTTCTTCTCGGCAGAGGAGTTGCAGGCTATTGCTGAGCGCATCGGTGCCAAGGCTGGAGACTTGTGCTTGATTCTCTGCGGCAAGAAGTACAAGGTTCTCTCGCAGTTGTGCGCTCTCCGTTTGGAGGTTGCCGAGCAGTTGGGCTTGCGTGATCCAAAGAAGTTCGCACCACTCTGGGTTGTTGACTTCCCTATGTTCGAGTGGGACGAGGAGACCGAGCGTTTCTACGCAATGCACCACCCATTCACCTCGCCAAAGGCGGAGGATGTCGAGTTCTTGGAGAGCGACCCTGCCCGCGTGCGTGCCAATGCATACGACTTTGTATGTAATGGTACCGAGATCGGTGGTGGCTCGATTCGTATCCACGATCCTAAGCTTCAGTCGCTCATCTTCAAGTGCCTTGGATTTACCCCTGAGGCTGCAGAGGCACAGTTTGGCTTCTTGATTAACGCCTTCCGCTATGGTGCACCGCCACACGGAGGCTTGGCATTCGGCTTCGACCGTCTCTGCTCGTTGTTCGGTGGCGTTGAGTCTATCCGCGACTTTATCGCCTTCCCTAAGAACAATGCGGGTCGTGATGTGATGCTCGATGGTCCATCGCCAATCGACCAGGCTCAGCTCGACGAGTTGTACCTCTCGCTTGTTCCTTTCGAGAAATAGTATTAAAAATACTATAATTTTCAAATCGCCTCGATTTTTATGGTCGGGGCGATTGTTTTATTTATGAATTTTTGCTAATTTTGTAGCATACAATATTGTGCTAAAATTTTAACCTATGAAAAGAGTTATTTTTGCAGTTGTAGCAGCATTTGTTGCAATGTCGTGTTGCAATTCGAGCGAGAACGTAGAGCTCCGCATAACTTACAAAGATGGCACTTCTGCCACCGAGGTGCGCCCACTCAAGAGGGTGTGGTTTGAGGAATATGTTCGTCTCGAGCTCTCTTCTGAGGAGTTGGCGGATGTTGCAAAGGTGGAGGTTACCCCTTCGTTTGCTCGAGCAAATGAGGGAGAAGATGGCTATTTTGTTGCAGAGGATGGCTTTCTTTACGGATTTAAGCATAATGGAATGGGAGAGTATAGTCGTGTGGCGAAGAATCTGAGAATGTCAATGAGTTGCCTCAAAACCGAGCGTGGTGCATATCTTGCCATTTTGAAAGGACTTGAATTTGAGAGCATTCAGCGCTATCACCATAAAGATGGCAAATATTCATTTTCGTATGAGTACGACCTCTCGGACTGCGGTGCGTATGAACCTCTTGTGATAGATTTCTATCCAATGCCAAAGGGCGCTGATGACT
>JAFVOR010000039.1 GCA_017505725.1 Alistipes sp. | reverse complement strand
TCAAGCCGAGGGCTGCCAACGACAGCAATACAGCCACGATAACTACCATCACTACCGAGTAGATGATGATATATACATTACTATTTGTATTGAATTTCATAGCCTTACCCTCCTTATTTAACAGTTTTAACACGATTCTTACGGCGGCGGATATTAGCCTCAACCACAAAGTAGTCAACAAGTGGAGCCAACGCATTCATAAAGAGAATCGAGAGCATCATACCCTCCGGATATGCAGGGTTAATCTCACGAATCATAATTGCGATAGCACCTGTCAAGAAGCCTACGATATACTTACCTGTCGAAGTCTGTGCCGAAGTTACAGGGTCGGTTGCCATAAACACTGCACCGAAGGCGAAACCACCAACGAGCAAGTGCATATAAGGCTCAACACCCTGCGAGCCCATTGCGCCAACGCCGCAAAGGTTGAAGATGTATGCCATAGCCAAACCACCAACAAATACCGACACCATAGTCTTCCACGAAGCAACGCCCGTGTAGAGCAAAATTGCAGCACCAATCAGGATAGCCAAGGTCGAAGTCTCACCGAATGAGCCAGGGATAAATCCGAGGAACGCATCGAGAGCCGACCACTGCATACCACCCGTTGTAGCCAACTGCTCCAAAGCGGTAGCACCTGTCTGAGCATCGGTTGCGCCAAACATCTTCCAAGTCGAGTACCAAACGGTCTCACCCGACATCTGCGGAGTGTAGGCGAAGAATACGAATGCACGAGCCAAAACAGCAGGGTTAAATACATTCATACCTGTTCCACCGAAAATCTCCTTACCGAAGATTACAGCGAATGCAGTACCAAGTCCAACCATCCAAAGCGGAGTGCTTACAGGCATTACAAGCGGAATCAAAAGTCCCGAAACGAGGAATCCCTCATTAACCTCGTGACCACGCCACTGCGCTACGGTGAACTCGATACCCAAACCAACGATATACGATACTGCAATCATCGGAAGGATACGCACCAAGCCGTAAGCAAATGCCAACCAGCCCTCCAAGCCTACCTGCAAGCCTGTATTGTAGCAGCCGAACAAGAGGCAAGGGATAAGAGCAACAACCACGGTTATCATTGTACGCTTGATATCGTTACAGTCGCGAACATGCGCACCGTGCTGAGTTGTGGTGTTAGGAACGAACAAGAAGGTCTCGAAAGCATCGAAAGTCGAGTGCAAGAAACCGAGTTTGCCACCCTTCGAGAAGGTTGGCTTAATCTTATCTACTATATTACGAAGTGCCTTCATTACTCCTCCTCCTTAATCATTGTGTTAATACCATTGCGGAGAATCTGCTGAATCTCAATCTTCGAAGGGCAGACGAACTCGCAGAGTGCCAAGTCCTCCTCCACAACCTCGTAGATACCGAGATTCTCCATCTTATCCAAATCGTTAGCAATACAAGCCTTCACAAGATGTACCGGATAGATATCCATCGGCAAGTACTTCTCGTAGAGGTCGTTCATAACGAAAGCACGCTCGCCACCATTAAGGTTGGTGTCGAGGTTGTACTTACGACAAGGGAACAGCCAAGAGAAGTATGCACGCGATACCGAGAACTTCTTGAAACGAGGCATTGCCCAACCGAGCAACTCGTAGTTATCACCCTCTGGAATTACGGTAATCTGGTTAGCATTGACACCGAGGAAGCCCTCCTTGCCAACATTGCGACCTGTCAAAACATTGCCCGAGATAACGCGAGCATGCTCATTCGACAACTTGCCACCCAGAATTGACTCAACCGAAGCACCTGCAACTACACGGTAGTACTTTGGCTCTGCCACGCACGAACCCGCAACTGCAATTACGCGCGAGAAATCAACCTTACCTGTGAGGAACAAACGACCGAGAATTACGACATCCTGAATATTCAAGGTCCAAACCTTCTCGCCCTTGTTGATTGGGTCGATATGGTGAATCTGAACACCCACATTACCTGCCGGGTGCTTACCCTTGAATGCGTGCAACTCTACACCCTCAATCTGTGGCTTCTGACCACAAGCGTTGTACGAGAGATGTACCTTACCATCGGTCAAACGGCGCAATACATCAAATCCCTTCTGCAACGGTTGTTGTTGGTCAGCAAGTGCAAAAC
>JAFVOR010000038.1 GCA_017505725.1 Alistipes sp. | reverse complement strand
TTAATTTTTAATTTTTAATTTTTAATTTCAAAAGCCATAATGGCTAAAACATAACAATTATGGATAAATCTGTCCCCCGAGGGCGAATTTCGGGCGTAGCAACGCCCCCTTGTTCAAAAAGTTACGCACAACGCGCCTTAGCGGCAGCACTGCTTGCCGAGGGTGAGAGTGTGCTTCGTAATCTCGATTTTTGTGATGACACACTCTCTGCCATCCGTGTCATCGAGACCCTTGGTGCCAAGGTCGAGCGTCTCGACGAGCGCACCGTCAGGGTGAGTGGTGGACTCGACCCCCAGAGCGATCTGCTCAATATGGGTGAGTCGGGTTTGGCAACACGAATGTTCACACCTATTGCTTCGCTCTGCAACAAACCCATCACGGTGCAGGGTGAGGGTACACTTCTCTACCGACCAATGCATATGATGATTGAGCCGCTGCGCAAACTCGGTGTCGATGTGCGCGATGGCGGAGGTCGTCTGCCTGTCGAGGTGTGTGGCCCAATCAGCGGTGGCGAGATCGAGGTTGATGGCTCGGTGTCGTCGCAGTTCCTCACAGGCCTTCTGATGGCGTTGCCATTGGCAGCTGAGGATACCACCATAGCGGTGGAGAATGCAGTCTCTACGCCATATCTGGATATGACCATCGATTTGGCATCGAAATTCGGTGTCAACATTCAGCACAATGACTACAAGGAGTTTTATGTCGAGGGTGGCCAAAAATATGAGGCTACCGACCTCGTAATTGAGGGCGACTGGAGTGCTGCAGCTATGCTCTTGGTGGCGGGTGCTGTGGCGGGTGAGATAACCCTCACCAACATTTCACTCCTCTCCAAGCAGGCCGATGTAGCCATCTGCGATGCATTGGTGCGTGCCGGAGCTTTGGTTACGAGCGAGCCCGACCGTATTACGGTGGAGCATCGTGACTTGGTTGGCTTCGAGTTCGACGCTACGCAATGTCCCGACCTCTTCCCTGCATTGGCGGCATTGGCGGCTGCGGCCGAGGGAGAGAGCGTAATATATGGCACACACCGACTCGAGCATAAGGAGTCGAATCGTGCCGAGACCATCGCCTCGGAGTATGGCAAGCTGGGCATCAAGGTCGAGTTGGAGGGCGATATGATGCGTATCCACGGTGGCGAGATTCACGCTGCCGAGGTCGAGAGTCACCACGACCACCGCATTGCTATGTCGATGGCGGTATCGGCTCTTCGCTCCGATGGCGAGGTGCTGATTCACGACGCGGAGTGCGTAGCCAAGAGCTTCCCTGACTTTTTTGCAGTATTGGAGTCGCTCAGAAAGGAGTAACGGATATGTGGCATAACTCGTTTGGCTCAAAGTTCAAGATCTCGATATGGGGAGCTTCGCACACACCTGAGATGGGTGTGCGTATCGAGGGCGTGCCTGCGGGCATTGTCCTCTCGGAGGATGACTTCGAGGCAGACCTGTCGCGTCGACGAGCCTCTGCCAAGGGTACAACAGCAAGACACGAGAAGGATATCCCCACTATCGTAGCAGGTGTTGTCGATGGTCTCACCACGGGCGAGCCTCTCGAGATACTCTTCCACAATGGCGATACCCGCTCGTCGGACTATTCGCAGTTCGAGGCCCACAACCGCCCCTCGCACGTCGATTTTACCGCCCGTGCCAAGTATGGCGCTGATGTCGATCTGCGTGGCAGCGGACAGTTCTCGGGACGAATGACGCTGCTGCTTGTGGCGGCCGGCGTGGTGGCAAAGAGGATAGTTGGTGGGGTGGACTACACCACCTCGATAGTGGAGATTGGCGGCTCGCGCAACGAGGCGGAGTTCTCCGATATTATAGCCTCGGCAATGGCTGATGGCGACTCCGTAGGAGGTGTGGTAGAGTGTCGGGCCAATGGTGTCGGAGTGGGCTTGGGAGAGCCATTCTTCGACTCTGCGGAGAGCGTTATTGCCCACCTGATGTTCTCGGTGCCGGCGGTTAAAGGTATAGAGTTTGGCAGTGGCTTCGAGGGTGTTCGTCTGCGTGGCTCGCAGCGCAACGACTGCTTTGTAGATGGCGAGGGACACACCGCAACAAACAACGAGGGTGGCATCAACGGAGGCATCACCAATGGCAACGAGGTTGTGGTGCGTGTGGCAATCAAACCTACGCCGAGCATCTCGCGTGAGCAGATGACCTTCAACAAGAGTCTCGGAGAGGTTGCACCACTCTGCATCAAGGGACGCCACGATGCTTGCATAGTGTTGCGTGCTGCGGTGGTTGTGGAGTCGGTTGTAGCCATTGCATTGGCAGAATTAACACTGAATATTTAACTTTTGCGATGATCATTCGTCATATTATACGCTCGATTCGTGAGGCTGTGGAGCCTCTCTATGGTCCCTACGAGGCGGAGTCGATAGCACGAATGGTTGTCAGCGAAAAGCAGCAATATAACCTCTCGCAGTTGGTCGTACACTACGACGACGAGTGCGAGATTGCAGATATTGAAACCATTATCGAGGAGCTACGCAGTGGCCGCCCTGTGCAGTATGTGCTGGGCAAGGCCGAGTTCTGCGATATGGAGTTTTCGGTGACCGAAGGTGTGCTTATCCCACGCCCCGAGACCGAGGAGTTGGTCTATCGTATTGTCGCTATGGCAAAACGAGGTGCCCGCATTCTCGATATAGGTACGGGTAGCGGTGCGATAGCCATCTCGCTGGCACGGTTGATTGCCGAGTCGGAGGTTGTGGCAGTAGATATCTCGCCCGAGGCGTTGGCGATAGCACGAGGCAATGCCGAGCAGCTTGGCGCGAAGGTGACCTTTGTCAAGGCGGATGCTCTTGCCGATTTGAGCCACCTTGGCGAGTTCGATATCATAGTGTCGAATCCGCCCTATATACCGCAGAGCGACATCGTCGATATGCGTAAGAATGTGGTCGACTTCGAGCCTCACTTGGCGTTGTTTGTGCCCGACGATGATCCGTTGCGATTCTATCGGGCTACCGCCATCAATGGAGCAAGGATGCTTCGTGAGGGTGGCTCGATATGGTTCGAGATATACGAAAAATTGGGCGAGGAACTCTGCTCTATGATGGCAGAGTTAGGCTATGCTCACAACGAGTTAATTGAGGATGCAAACCTCAAACCGCGAATGATATGGAGCAGAAGGTAGAGCGCAAGAAGCGCACCAAGACACCCGAGCAGGCGTTGCAGACGCTTATGCGGCAGTGTGCCCGTTCCGAGCGTTCGTCGGGCGATGCTCTGCGACTGATGCGTCAGTGGGGTGTAGCCAAGGAGGATGCAGAGCGAGTGCTGGCACAGTTGATTAAGGAGCGATTTATCGACGATGCCCGCTATGCCGAGGCCTTCACGCGCGACAAACTGCGACTCAGCGGTTGGGGGGCATTCAAGATTAGAGCGGGACTCTATGCCAAGGGTATCTCGCGCGAAATTATCCGTGATGTAGTAGAGCCTCTGCTCGACGATACGGATATGGTCGACAGATTGATTGCATCGCTGCGTAACAAGCTTCGCTCGCTGCGTTACCGTGACAATAACGATATGCGCAACAAACTCATTCGCTTCGGCATCTCGCGAGGATACAATGCCGAGACGGTTGTGGATTGCGTCGACACAATATTAGGAGAATTAAACCGATAAAATATTATGAAGAGATTTATTGTTTTGGTATTGAGCCTTGTGGCACTTATCTCGCCTATGTTGCTCTCGGCACAAGAACTGTCGAAGACGAATCCGGCACCGATAAGTTTTGCCGACTATGTAACCAATAGCTTCATCAACTACTACACTATGGGAGGAGTTCAGGAGAAACTCTATATGGTGACCGACAAGCCCTTCTATAGTGCGGGCGATACCATCTATTTTAGTGCCTTCTTGGTCAACTCCATCTACTTCAATCGTGCCACCGAGACCAAGTTTATCTATGTCGAGCTGGTCGATGCTACGGGTATCGTGGTGCAACGATTGCGAGTTATAGGCAATGGCGGACGCTTCTACAATGCAATGAAGCTCCCTGCACGAATCACCGCAGGACGCTACACCCTGCGTGCCTACTCCAAGTGGCAGACCAACTTCGACGATGCGCTCCTCTACTCGCGCGTAATAGAGATTGGTAACTACATCGATGACGCTGTCCACACCAAGATAACCTACGAGTTCGATGGTACGGGCAAGGTTCTCGCCTCGGTCGAGGTGTCGAACAGCCAGTTCTCGCCTGTGCCGGGCAATGCGGTGGAGTATTCGTTGAGCCTCAATGGTCGCACCACTCGCCACATCACCAAGACCAATCAGTATGGAATATTCAGTTTCTCGTTCCGCCCAACGCCTAACGAGAGCGACTTCATCCGTATGAATATCAATGCCAATGGCCGAAAACTCGACCGCAAGGTGCAACTCCCATCATTCGAGGATGACTTCTCGGCGAAGTTCCTGCCCGAGGGTGGTAACCTCGTAGCGGGAATTGACCAGGTTGTCGCATTCAGTGCAGTGGGTGTAGATGGTCGTCACGTCGATGTCGAGGGTGTTGTGCAGACCAAAACTGGTGCCGAGGTGTGTGCCATTCGCTCCTTGCACAATGGTATGGGTAAGTTTGTGCTGAAGGCCGTTGCCGGTGAGACCTACATCGCAACACTCACCACCAAGGAGGGTGTTTCGCGCTCGTTTACCCTCCCTGCAGCTCAACCTTCGGGCTGCGTGCTCAAACTTGTAAACGATGGCACCAAGTCGGTGGTGCTCTATACACTTACAACGCCAGATTTTCCTCGCAATCAGCTTGTTGCGGTGGTGCAGTCGCGCGGTATCGTAAACTACATCATCGAGGATCTCTCGCGTCCGCTTCGCATTCCGTTCGAGAAGTTGCGTAGCGGTGTGGCGCAGATCACTCTGGTCGATAAATTCACCCGCACAGTGGTGGCGCAGCGCCTCTTCTTCGTGCGTGGCGCAGTCGCTTCGGCAACCATCACCCCAAGCACCAAGAAGTTCGCTCCGCGCGAGAGGGTGCAGGTCGATTTTGCAGTCAAGGGTAGCAATGGCGCAGCGGTCAAGGGTGACTTTGTGGTGAAGGTCGTCGATGACGAACTGCTCAAGGAGAGCGAGGATGCCGACAACATCTTTACCTATATGTTGCTCAACTCCGAGCTCAAGGGCTATATCGAGAACCCAATGTACTACTTCGAGAAGGATGATGCACAGCACGACGAGCATCTCGATTTGGTGATGCTTACAAACGGATGGCGTCGCTACAATATGAACACCATCCTTGCGGGCAAGAAACCGATTCTCTACCACCCATTCGAGGTTGAGCAGAGCATCACAGGTAAGGTGCACGGAAGCCTCGGCAAGGTGAAGAATCCGAGCGTGATGATCTTCCGTGACCGCAAGGAGTATCTCGGAGTCCACTCGCTCAACAAGTCGAACCGATTCTACATTACGGGTGTCGACTCGCCCGATACCACCACCTATCTCCTTCAGGCCCTCAACCGCGAGGGTAGCAGTGCGCGTGTGCGTATCAAGGTCGATCCGTATGTCTATCCGAAGGCGCCTATGCTTCCGCGTGAGGTATTCCACAAGAAGGTCGAGAAGTCGCTCACCGAGGAGTATATGATGCGCTCAAAGCAGAACTACTATGAGGATGGCGGTATGCCTGTTGTCGATATCGATGCTGTGGTTATCACCGCACAACGAGTGCAGACCTACGACTACTCTTCGTCGCTCAACGACTTCAATACCGTAGGTGGCGATATGACCCGTTTTGTCTCGATTTTCGATGCGTTGCAGCGTTTCCGCAAACTCGAGATTGTCGGCAATGATGTCTATGTGGCTTCGCCTCGACTCCACAAGTCGGCTGTGTCGAGCGCGCAGGATAGTAGCAGTGCAGGTGGCAGTGCTGATGGCGATAGTGACGCTTCGGGTGGTAGCGACATTGTCGATGTGGAGATCAATATGGAGGATAAGGTCGACCTTATGCCGGCACTCTATGTCAATGGCCAGCAGATGGATATGGGTGTTATCGATGCCTATCCTATGAGCGAGGTTATCAGCGTCTCCTACCTCGATAAATTCGAGGCTATGGCGGCAGGTATGTCCTCCGAGACGGGTGTTATCATCCTCCACGTGCGCGATATCAACGCTCGCGAGAAGTTCCTCATCAACTCTATGGCGGAGGTTGTTGTTCCTGGTTATGCCACCCCTGTCGAGTTCTATGCACCCGACTATTCGGTCAAGAACGACAAGGAGAAGAAGGATAATCGTACCACCATCGCTTGGGTACCAACCCTCCAGAGCAACTCTCTTGGTGATGCCTCATTTGCCTTCTGGAGTGCCGATCGTCCATCCAACTATCGCATTGTTATCGAGGGTATTACTGCTGACGGAGAGCTTCTGCACGAGGAGGCTATAATTCAATCCAAATAGCAAGAATCTGTATAGCAAGGCTCTTTCTTCGTTACGCTTGTCCTCGAAATCCTCACATACCCTCAGTATGCTGCGGTTTCTCGGACTTCGCAAGCCTTGAAATAGCTCTTGTTATACAGATTCTTAGTTTTGGTAACAAGGCTCTTTTGCCCTCTGCTCTCGCTCCGCATCGTCGGTTGCGGGTTTGTCGCCTTGCTTGGCAAAAAAATAGCTCTTGTTATACAAATTCTTCGGTTGCGGAAAAACAATCGCCGAGCAGTCATCTCTGCTCGGCGATATTGTGTAAGAAAACTAATTTTTAATTAATCCTCCTTCGCATCTCGGCAAAGTCTGCAAGCTGCCTTTGCTCTCGATTTGTCGTCGGTTCTTAATTTTAATTCTTAATTTTTAATTTTTAATTCTGGAAATTCTCAAAGAATTTCCACAGCACTACGCCACCCGAAACCGATACATTCAGCGAGTGCTTTGTGCCAAGTTGGGGTATCTCGATTGCAGCGTCGCACATATCGACAACCTCCTGTGCTACACCCTCCACTTCATTGCCGAAAACGAGGGCATATTTTACCCCATTCCGAGGCTCGAATTTATCCAGCATCACCGACTCTGCAATCTGCTCGATGGCAACAATGGTATATCCTTCACTCTTAAGTTGTTGCACGCACTCGGCAGTGGTTGCAAAGTGTGCCCATTCTACCGAAAATTCGGCACCCAGCGAACTCTTGTGAATATCTCTCGATGGGGGTGTTGCAGTGATGCCGCAGAGGGCTATTTTTTCCACCGCAAAGGCGTCGCCCGTGCGGAAAAAAGCACCCACATTTTGGGCTGAACGAACATTATCCAGAATCACCACTACGGGCATCTTTTCCATCTTGCGAAACTCCTCGACCGAAGGGCGACCAAGCTCGGCATTTGTGGTCTTCTTCATTGTATTGCTCAATTATTGCCGCAAAAGTACGAAAAAATGATGAAAATGATTATTTTTGTAATGTAAATAATAAGATATAAAACGTCATTGCGAGAGCCATAGGCTCGTGGCAATCTCCCGCTCTTATCTTAAAAATTATGTCAGTGGTTATGCTGATTTGGGAGATTAAATACTGTTGTTGACTGATATTAACACTTTGATATCGACTTGATTATGAATGATAAAAAACCGTGCGTGTACATAATCTCAAATCATTCTCATTCAACTATATACGTGGGGGTTACATCTGATTTGTTTAAACGAATAATGCAACATAAAAACCACTCGTTTGGAGGCTTCTCTGCACGATATAATCTTGTCGAACTCTTATACTTTGAGGAGTTTGGAAATATGAATGATGCTATAGCACGAGAAAAACAAATTAAAAGCTGGTCAAGGAGTCGAAAAGATGAATTGATTAGCGTATTTAATCCATCTTGGCGCGATTTATTTTCAGAAGAATAAATTTTTCGGATACAGATTGGATCTACAATGGTCACATCCAAATTCTAATTTTAAGGACAATAATGGAGATTCCCACAGTCGCTGCGCTCCTTCGGAATGACGTATATCATCCTATTTTTCGCAAAAAAGTAATCATTATTTGAAAAATTTTCACTATTTTTGACCGATTTATGCGTGCGTATGTGCGAAATGGTTAGGAAAATTATCATATCGGTAGCGGCTTTGTTGCTCTCATTCAGTGCTTTAGCGCAGAGTGAGAGGCTCTATCTCGATACCGATTTCAACTTCGATTTCGATAATACCGAGTACTCGGGTAGCACTATCGGTATTGCCGAGACACTCTTTGGAGTGTCGCTTGCGCCTGTGTTGCGCTACGAGTGGAACGAGAAGCACTCGCTCGGCGTGGGTGTCAATGCACAGAAGATGTTCGGCTCGGTACGCTTCCTCGACGATATCGACCTCGTCGCCTACTATCAGTTTAAGAGCGAAAAATATGGCGCCTTGGCGGGTCTTTTCCGTCGCGAGAAGATGCTCGGTCGTTACTCCGAGGCCTTCTTCAGCAATGCGTGGCTGGCAAACAACCGTCTGGTGCAGGGCTTGGCGCTCCAATATCACGACAAGGTGGGCTTTGCCGAGTTGGCAGTCGATTGGAACGGAATGTACTCGATGGAGCGTCGTGAGCAGTTCCGCATCCTCTTCTCGGGTGAGGGACGCTTCGCAAAGGTTATGTATGCAGGTGCTTCGGCCGAGATGCAGCATTACGCCAATCGTGCCGATTTCAGCCACAATGTGGTCGACAATATCGTAGTAAACCCATATATCGGGGTCGATTTTAAGGCATTCTTCGATTTCGATATCCGCTTGGGCTATCTGCAGACCTTGCAGCGCGACCGCCTCGTTGCGAGTGATTGGCAACTCCCTTTGGGTGCGGAGTTGTTCTTCCGTATGAGCCGATGGGGTGTATTCATCTCAAATAATCTCTATGTGGGTGACGACCTCTTGCCGCTCTACAATTCGGTGGGCAAGGAGGGTACTCCGTATGGCGCAGACCTCTATGCAAGCGATCCCTTCTATAGCACCGAAAACGGCATCTACAACCGTACGGGCATAGGCTACGAGCGTAAGTTCCTGGAGGATCGCATCAGTGTCAAGGCGGAGATGGTCTTCAAGACCGATGGCAGTGGATTGTACACGCAGCAGATTGTGGCACTTGGAGTGAACCTCTCTCCGAGATTGTATGACAAAAACAAAAGACGAGAGAAAGCGCAATATAATAACGGCCAGTAAGGGCCAGTAAGGGCTAATAAGGGCCAGTAAGGGTAAGCGCGTTTCTTTACTATCCGTTACTAGCCGTTAATTACCCTTAAAAAGGTTGCGCCGTGATAAGGGTAGGAGAACAGAATAGCAGAAAAACAAAAAAAAACAAAATAATAAAAACTGAAAGTTATGGCTAATGAAAACATTGAAGTAAAGGAGAAATCTTTGAACTTCCTTGAAGAGATTATCGAGGAGTCGATTGCGAATGGTTTGGCACACGTGCAGACACGTTTCCCACCAGAGCCAAATGGCTACCTCCATATTGGACACGCAAAGAGTATCTGCATCAACTTCGGCTTGGCAAAGAAGTATGGCGGTAAGTGTAACCTCCGCTTCGACGATACCAACCCTGTGAAGGAGGATACCGAGTATGTAGACTCAATCAAGCGCGACATCAAGTGGCTCGGCTTCGATTGGGCTATCGAGCGTTATGCTTCGGACTACTTCGATCAGCTCTACGATTGGGCAATCGTGCTTATCAAGAAGGGCTTGGCCTATGTTGACGATCAGACCCAGGAGGAGATTCGCCTCAATCGTGGTACTGTATCGGAGCCGGGTAAGCCATCGCCTTGGCGTGACCGCTCGGTAGAGGAGAACCTCGATCTGTTCGAGCGTATGCGTGCCGGCGAGTTCGAGGATGGTGCAAAGGTGTTGCGTGCAAAGATCGATATGGCGCACCCGAATATGCTCTTCCGTGACCCTATTATGTACCGCATCCTGCACACCGAGCACCACCGCACAGGCAACAAGTGGTGCATCTATCCGATGTACGACTATGCACACGGTCAGAGCGACTCGATTGAGAATATCACCCATTCGATTTGTACCTTGGAGTTCGATGTTCATCGCCCATTGTACGATTGGTTTATCGAGGCGTTGGAGATCTATCCGTCGCACCAGTACGAGTTTGCTCGTCTCAATTTGACCTACACAATGATGTCGAAGCGTAACCTCCTCAAACTTGTTCAGGAGGGTGCGGTATCGGGCTGGGATGACCCACGAATGCCGACTATCTGCGCATTGCGTCGTAAGGGCTATACCCCTGCTTCGGTGCGTGCATTTGCCGAGATGGTGGGAGTTGCCAAGCGTGATAATGTAATTGACTTGGGCAAGATGGAGTACTGCGTTCGTGAGGACTTGAACAAGGTTGCCGAGCGTCGTATGGCTGTGTTGAATCCGCTCAAGGTGGTTATCACCAATTGGGAGGAGGGTAAGGTTGAGATGCGTAAGGCGGTCAACAACCCCGAGAACGAGGAGGCAGGTATGCGCGAAGTACCATTCTCGAAGGTACTCTACATCGAGCGTGACGACTTTATGGAGAATCCTCCAAAGAAATACTTCCGCCTTTCGCCGGGTAACGAGGTGCGCTTGCGCTATTCGTACCTCATCAAGTGCGACGAGGTTATCAAGGACGAGGAGGGCAATGTAGTTGAGTTGCGCTGCTCGTACGATCCACTCTCGGGCGAGGGCTCGTCGAGCGATGGCCGTCGTGTCAAGGGCGTTATCCACTGGGTATCGGCAGAGCACGCAGTAGAGGCTGAGGTCCGTCTCTATAACCCATTGTTCAAGACCGAGGATCCGTATGACACTTCGGAGGGTCAGACATCTTGGCAGGACAACCTCAACCCTGAGTCGTTGGTCGTTACAAAGGGCTACCTCGAGCCTGCGTTGAAGGATGCGCCTATCGGTACAACCTACCAGTTCGAGCGTGTGGGCTACTTCTGTCCTGACACCGACTCTACGGCTGACCACTTGGTATTCAACCGCACCGTGACCTTGAAGGACTCGTGGGCGAAGATCAATAAATAGTGAGTAGTGAGTAGAGAGTAGAGAGTAATTGAAAAATAATTCTCAATCCTCAATCCTCAATTCTCAATTTGAAAATGAAGTTTCGTACCGAAATAGAGATAGCAAAGTTGGCAGAGGGCATCGACCACAGCAAAAAGGTCTTTGCTCTCGGCTCCTGCTTCGCCGAGCATATCTCGTCACGCTTGGCGAGGGCGAAATTTTCGGTCACGAGCAATCCGGTTGGTGTCTTGTTTAACCCCTTCTCCATTGCCAACACCATTGAGAGGTTGGACGACACAAGAACATTCGCGGTATGTGACATCCGAGAGGGTAGGGATTCTTTCTACTCCTTCGATGCCCACTCCTCGCTCGACGGCCGCACCAATACCGAACTATTCGCCAACTTGAATAGGGCGGTGGCGCAAGGCTCGAAGGCTCTGCACGAAGCCGATTGGGTGATTCTCACCTTCGGCACTGCGTGGGTCTACGAACACGAAGGTAGGGTGGTGGCAAACTGCCACAAGCAGCCCGCTTCGCAATTCGAGCGTCGACGCTTGTCTGTTGAGGAGATAGTCGAGCGTTACGATGCGCTGCTGAAGGGTGTGCTTTGCGATAAGAGGGTGGTATTTACGGTCAGCCCTGTGCGACATCTTGGTAATGGTCTGCAAGAGAACTCCGTCAGCAAGGCGACCTTGCGCTTGGCGGTGGAGGAGTTGGTCGAAAGATACCAAAACTGCTACTACTTCCCTTCGTTAGAGATTCTCATCGACGATCTGCGCGACTATCGCTATTATGGCGAGGACTTTGTCCATCCGTCGAAGATGGCTATCGACTATGTGTGGGAGCGATTCTGCGAGGCTGTGCTCTCGGCGGAGGCTCGTGAGCGTCTGCCCAGGATCGAGCAGATAGTGCAGGCTGCCGAGCACCGTCCCTTCAACCCCGATAGCGAGGCTCACAAGCAATTTTGCCGCACTATGATTGGCAAGATTGATGCTATGAACGATTTGGATTTTACGCCCGAAAGAGAGGCGTTTGAGATACATTTGTAGATGAAAAGAGTACTTTACATAGTAAGCATATTGCTCTTGATGGCAACTGCAGCAATGGCACGACCTCGCCTGGTGGTGAATATCGTGGTGAGTGGTATGCGTCAGAGCGATATCGCGCACTACCAACAAAACTTTGGCGAGGAGGGCTTCTTGCGTCTGCGTAACGAGGGTGTCGAGTTTACGGAGTGCTATGCCGACTATGCACCTACTACCTCGGTGGCAGGTCTTGCCACTTTTGCTACGGGTGCTATGCCCGCAGTACACGGCATATTCTCGGAGTTGGGCTTTGACCGCAGCACCGGCAAGGAGATCAAGCTCTGCTACTCGCCCCGCCCCGATATGGTGGGTGTGGTGCGAGGTGATGTCGAGTACGAAAGAACGGTACGGCCATTTATTGCGCCCACTCTCTCGGAGTCGGTCTTGAGCTCGTCGGAGCGCAACCGTGCGATAACCATTGCCCACAATCCACTCTCGGCTATGATTTTGGCGGGTAGTGAGGGCGAGTGCTATTGGCTCAACGACAAGGGGGCGTGGATGTCGGCAGAGTGCTATATGAAGGAGCTTCCGTCGTGGGTGCGTAGCTACAATGCCCAGGATATGAATCAGGTCTTTGCTACCGATTCGTGGTATGGTCGCTACACCCGTGATCGCTACCGCAACAGCCGCACCACCGATATCACCATCTACGACTCGTCGAAGCGTGTGCGCTCGGGCCGCAAGTTGTCGGCTGATTGGGCAGCCACTCTGCAGGTGATGCCTTCGGGCAATATCGCAATCTTCGAGTTTGCCAAGCGTGCCTTGTCGATGTTGATGCCACTGCATATAAACGACGAGTGCAAGATGCTCAATATCTGCCTCGATGTACCCCGTAGGGTGGCAGAGCGATATGGCTCCGACTCTATCGAGTATGAGGATATGCTCTACTCGCTCGATGCTACATTGGCGGAGTTCCTCACCTTCCTCTACGCGCAGATTCCTTCGCGCGATGATGTTGTGGTGGTGCTCACCTCCGATGGCGGTATGAGCCCTACCAATGTCGAGAACAACGACTCTTCACGCTTCAATGCACGCCAGTTTGGCGTTATCATAAATGCCTTCCTCAGTGCTCGTTATGGTCAGGATTCGTGGGTTTTGGGCTATGCCGATGGCTCGCTCTACCTCAACCACGATGTGATCTATCGCCACAAGTTGACCGTTGCCGAGGTGCAGAACGAGGCTGCGACATTTGCTTTGCAGTACCGAGGCGTGGCAGCCGCAGTTACCGCCACAGCATTGCGCTCGGCACAGTTCTCGCGAGGTGCGTTGTCGCTGGTGCAGAATGGCTTCCACGCGCGTCGCTCGGGCGATGTGATGCTGGTGTTCGATGTCGAGCGCATCCATCTCGACGACAAGCGAGTTGCAATGTCGGGCTCGGTCTACAACTACGATCGCCATATTCCGCTTATTGTGAGTGGTGGAGGCGTACCTACGGGCAAAGAGTCGTCGCGTGTATCGAACGAGCAGATTGCACCAACCCTGGCAACCATCATAGGTGTGGAGCGTCCTCAATGCTCCGATGCTGCCATATTGAATATTGAGAGAGAAAAATAACAGATGCAGTAACTATGGATAAGATACAAGAGGAGATTATCGAGGAGTTCGCGATGTTCGACGATTGGTTGGATAAGTACGACTATCTAATCTCGTTGAGCGACTCGCTCCCCGTGATAGCTCCTGAACATAAGACCGACGAATATATCATCGAGGGTTGCCAGTCGCGCGTGTGGGTTGATGCTCATCTCGAGGATGACAAGATATGCTACGCAGCCGATAGCGACGCTATTATAATAAAGGGTATGCTCGCTCTGCTTATTCGAGCTTTGGGCAATCGCACACCGCAGGAGGTTGTCGACCTCGACCTCTACTTCATTGATGCGATAGGCCTCAAGGAGAACCTTTCGCCAACCCGAGGTAACGGATTGTTGGCTACCATCAAGCAGATGCGGCTCTATGCTGTTGCATTTGCAAAAAAATAGGAAAATCGTTCTGATTGGCTCTTTTTGCACCTTACTTGTATCGTAAATGCTCACATACGCCTTAGTATGCTGCGCTTTCCAATACTGCGCAACGCACAAAAATAGCCTAACCACCTCCGATTTTGTGGATAGAGTAGGAAATAATTTTTAATTATTAATTTGAAATGACTCCTGAAGAGATTTTAAGAGTTGAGAAAGATATAGTATTGACACTCAAGAATGTATACGATCCTGAGATACCTGTCAATATCTACGATTTGGGCCTTATCTACGAGATAGATTTCGACCCCTCGGGCGAGGCGAATATCCGTATGACCCTCACTGCTCCCAACTGCCCGATGGCGGATATGTTGGTCGAGGATGTGCAGACGCAGGTCGCTAAGGTGCAGGGCGTCGAGAAGGTCAATGTTGTGCTCGTCTTCGAGCCTGCGTGGGATAAGTCGATGATGAGCGAAGAGGCTCTTTTAGAGCTGAATATGCTCTAAAAGAGCCAGGTGTGTTACCCACCCCCTAAATCCCCCTCCTGTGAGGGGGACTTGAAAAGAGAATTAAATCTGCTCTAGGCAAATTCAATTCTAAAAGCACCAAACGATATATACCTAATAAAACTTAAACTAACCCCCTATGGCATACGATGTTTTTATAAGCTACTCGCGCAAAGACAAGGAGAAGGCTGAATCCTTGTGTGCTGCTCTCGAGGAGGCTCGCATAAGTTATTGGATTGACCGCAATATACACGGATCGGCAAATTTCTTGTCGGAGATTACCGCCTATATCAAGGGTTGTAAGGTTGTTGTCTTTGTGGCATCGGCCAATTCTGCCAATTCGGAGTGGACACAAAAGGAGATTCTTTACGCTCTTAAGCATAAGAAGGAGATTGTTCCATATCGTATTGGCACTTTCCGATTTGAGGATAACGATGAGTTGGATTTTGTCTTTACGAATGTCCAATGGGTCGAATCGGAGCGGGCGGTAGTGGAGTCGCTGAAAAAATTGGGTTGTCTACCTAAACCAAAACCAACGCCAATTCCTAAACCAAAACCTGCTCCTACACCAATTCCTCAACCAAAACCGGCTCCTGCCAAAACCTACAAAGTAGGCGACTACTACGACGATGGCACGAAGCAAGGCGTGGTCGCAAAAAATCCTCTTTTCGATGTCGTCTTGAAGAAAACAGGTCAGGCAAAACTTGGTGTAATCAAGGCTGTCAAGGAATTGACAGGTCTTTCGCTAGGTGATGCAAAGGCTCTAGTAGATTCCGTTCCTAGA
>JAFVOR010000037.1 GCA_017505725.1 Alistipes sp. | reverse complement strand
TCAAAACGAAAAGTTTTTTCATAGTGTTGTGTTAATTAAAGTTTATAAAATGTGTTAAGTAAAAAGTGTTCTATTTTTTAATGGCAATGAATGGCAATGAATGGCATTCGCTCGTTGCACTCGCTTAATGGCAATAAATGACAAATTATTTCTCTAACGCCCTTAACGCCCCTAACGCCCTTAACGCCCCTAACTCTCTAACTCGCTGATTATCAAGGAAATACCCCCCCCCCCTACGGTGTAGGGGAGGGCATTGCGCCTAATATTCATTTCAGCTATGCAAATATAGTACCTATATTTTTAATAACAAAGAAAAAAGATGATTTTTTAGACTTTTTAGGGTGATTTTTCTTTTGCTATCGGATGAAGGAGATGCGTGAGCGGAATGCGTCACGGCTCTCACGCTCGACAATACCCGTCACCACATCGGCGGCATCGTGCCAGCGATTTGAGTGGAAGGTGCGGCGATAGGTGGTGAGGTGGCTGAAGAGCTCGGGCCATCGTTGTTGCCACCCCCTCGGGAAGCGTAGCAGATGGAGCACCGTGGCGGAGTTCGACAGGATGCGGGCCTCTTTATTACCCGACTGGTGAAACCATTCGATCTTGGTTGTGGGTGCCATCCGTTGCACTGCTCGGGCAAATCCGCGACCTCCGTTGTTGCTCTCGATGGCTGCCTGGCGGGTACGATTTCGGCAGAGCATCTCCGCCACCTCGCGCTCGGTAATCTCCATAGGCTCACGCGAGTAGACCACATCGCAGATGTAGATTACACCATCGGTATCCACCGCATAGCATATCGAGCAGAGATAGTCGTCGCCCGTATCGGCCGTGTCGGTGTAGTTGCCCCAACGCACGATGTCGCGCGGCAACGATTCGTACTCGGTAAAGGAGTTGCCATAGAGCAAACCTTCGCGTGAGGATGGATGCCCCTGATACATACACTCGAAACGCAATGTGTCGAGGTTGCGCTTTTGCTTGAGTAGAGCGGCCGAGTGTCGCTCCTCCCACAACGCCTCGCCCAGGTTGCGAGGGTCGATCTCGGTGGGTGGTGAGGCCTTGAGTGCCTCGAAGTTGAGGTAGAGCCACTCCTCCTCGCCCACATTCTCCAAGTCGCTGAAATTGCGGAACTCACGACAAGGCTCTTTGCTTGTGATGGTACCGATGAGATCCTCCTCGTGCCAGCGTGTAAATACTATAAGTTCGCGTGAGAGGTTGTGCATTCGTGTACGCACCACCGAGGTGTACCACTCCCAGCAGTTCTCGCGGATGATTGGCGAATTTGCCTCCATCGCATCCTTGTAGAGGTCGTCGAGGATGAAGCAGTCGACACGGTTGCCCGTCAGCGATCCCTCACGACCCACCGAGAGGAGTGCGCCATCGTGGTCGATAATCTCCACCTCGTCGGCGGTGCGGATGTAGTTCGCAGGCTTTGCTCCTCGCTTGATGGTGGTTGAGGGGAATAGCTCGCCATACTCGCAACTCTCGAGAATGCGCTGCACTCGGCGGTTGAATCGCGATGCTAATGAGCCTGAGTAGGAGGCTATTGCGATGCGTACGTCTGGATCGAGTCCGAGCATATAGGCGGGCAGTAGCGTAGTCGCACCCACCGACTTTCCGTGCTGAGGCGGCATCGTGATGATGAGTCGTCGAATGTCGCCTCGAGCAAAGGCCTCGAGCAGACGGTAGTATACGCGATGGAAGGGTTGAATCTCCAGGAACGGATAGATTTCGGTTGCAAAATCGGTGAATGTCATAGTCTACTCCTCGATTAGAAAGTTACACAATCGGTCAAAGTCGAAGTCCTCCTCGACGATACCCTCCTCGTCCTCGCACTGGAAGTCCCACCACACAGCTGCCACATCATAGATGGGGTCGTGTGCATCGTATGCCGAAGGGTCGCTGGCAAGGTGGCGGTAGAGTAGTAGAGTGGCGGTCAGACGAAGGGTGTCGCCATTGACATTCGCTACCTCGACTGTTCCGCTGAAGTAGCACGGACGGAGCAACTTTCCGTGAATCGCCTCTGCCAAAGCTGCGTAATCCTCGTCGGCAAGAGCATAAAATTTTTTTACCATATTCAATTTTTTGTTTTTTAGAAGAGTGAATATTTGTAGATTTCAGCAAAAATGTTTAACTTTGCGATTGCAAATATAGTTCAAGAAATGAACAATTATTCAAAATGAGTTCAAAAATTGTATAAAAAGTTTTGAATTGAATTCTATGGGTGATAGAGTAAAACTTATACGCAAATCGCTTGGTATGACGCAAGAGCAACTGGCTCAGCGACTTGGCGTAGGTAAGACCGCCTTGTCGATGATCGAGACGGGCAAGGCTCGACTCTCGGCTCGCAATCGAAATCTCCTTGTTCAAGAATTGAATGTCAATCCCGATTGGCTCGAATCGGGTAAGGGTGAGATGTTCAATGCCGATCCTTCGCTTGCGGCATCGTTTGGCCGTGGAGCCGAGATGGCTATGCCGCTGCAGAGCGTGCCATTATATTCGATGGAGGCTACTGCAGGCCTTGTGCCTCTATTCGAGCAACAGTCGGCGCACACGCCTATTAACTACATTCACATTCCGAATCTGCCCAAGTGCGATGGTGCGGTCTATGTGGCTGGCGACTCGATGTATCCGTTGCTGAAGAGTGGTGATATTGTCCTCTACAAGCAGTTGCACGACCTCGAGGATATCTTCTGGGGCGATATGTATCTGCTCTCGATAGATATGGATGGCGAGGAGTATATCACCGTAAAGTATGTGCAACGCTCCGAGCGGGATGGCTATGTGCGTCTGGTGTCGCAGAATCCGCACCACGCCGACAAGGATATCGATATGAAGCGCATCCGTGCCATCGCGCTGGTCAAAGCGAGCATCCGAATGAATTCGATGAGATAGATATAGTGAGTAGTGAGTAGTGAGTAGTGAGT
>JAFVOR010000036.1 GCA_017505725.1 Alistipes sp. | reverse complement strand
GTTGCCGTCTTGGTAACACCTATCCAGAGATCACCGAGATGCAGGCACGCGCTATCATCGAGGCTGCAATGAATGTTAAGGCTTCGGGCATTCCTGTGAAGGTTGAGATTATGGTTCCACTCGTAGGTAACCACAAGGAGTTGCGCTACCAGAAGAACGTAATCGACGAGACTGCTAACGCAGTATTCGCAGAGCGTAACGACCGCATCGACTACCTCGTAGGTACTATGATCGAGGTTCCACGTGCTGCTGTTACCGCTAACCAGATCGCTGAGGTTGCAGAGTTCTTCTCGTTCGGTACTAATGACCTTACCCAGATGACTCTCGGTTTCTCGCGTGACGATATCGCTAAGTTCCTCCCTGTATACCTCGACAAGAACATTATCAAGGCAGATCCATTCAAGGTTCTCGACCGCAATGGTGTAGGTCAGTTGGTACGCGAGGCAGTGATGAAGGGTCGCTCGACTCGTCTCGATTTGAAGTGCGGTATCTGCGGTGAGCACGGTGGTGAGCCATCGTCGGTAGAGTTCTGCCACTACGCAGGTCTCAACTATGTAAGCTGCTCGCCATTCCGTGTGCCTATCGCACGATTGGCTGCTGCGCACGCGGCTCTCAAGGAGAAGTAAAAATGTTTTTAAGCAGCGTTTGCTACGTTGCTCTTCGATAATCCGCTTGCTCATTTACGTCTAGTAAACTGCGCAAGCGGATTTCTTGTGCGCCTTGCAACCATCTGCTTAAAATTCATTTTTTAGATTTCTTGAGAAAAATCATTCTGATTGGTGAATTTCTCACCAAAACATCGATAGCCCGATTGCTCACATACGCTTTAGTATGCTGCGCATCGGGCTTATCTATGCTTTCTTCCTTCTTGCAAGGCATAGTGTAAATAAATTTACCCTCTGCTCTTGCTTCGTGCGTCAGTTCTTGTTTGGCAAGAAATTCCCTCAATCATCTCTGATTTTTTAAGGTTGTGTGGTGGTGTACCTTTTGATAAGAAATTAGAATGTGATAAGGTAAAGGCGTAAATTAATTAGGGTTGTTAGTTGGGATTTTTCTCTAACTCCCCTTAATCACCTTTACTAGCCCTTACTAGCCCTTACTAACCCTCAATTTTTAATTTTTAATTTTTAATTGTTAATTTAGGTAATGTCCAATGGCTACCAACAAAGATAGAGAGTTTGGGACAATCCCAAACTCTCTATCTTTGTATCGTGCACCCCCTCCTCCGACTCTACTTCACCACTGCGTGGAGGATGCTCTCGGTGTCGTAGCCGCAGATGTGTCGCAACTCCGCAACACTTCCGTGCTCGACGAACTTATCGTCGATGCCGAGCGTAGTCACCTGGGTTGATATGCCATTGTCGTTGAGGAGTTTCACCACCGACTCGCCTGCGCCACCACGGATGATGCCATCCTCGATGGTGACTATGCGCTTGACCTTGTGTGCAACATCCAATATAAGCTCCTTGTCGAGAGGCTTGGCAAAGCGCATATCGTAGACCGCAGTGCTTACGCCAATAACCTCGGCTTGTGCGGCAGCAAGCTCTGCCTCAACAACGAGAGTGCCGAAGGCGAAGATCGCCACATCTTTGCCCTCACGCACTTGGCGGGCCTTGCCTACCTCGATAGCCTCGAAAGGCATATTGCGCCACTCGGTGCCACGACCTGTGCCGCGTGGATAGCGGATAGCAAACGGTGCGTTGCTATGCAGTGCGGTGAACATCATATTGCGTAGCTCCCACTCGTCGGATGGGGTTGCTATTATAATATTAGGTATACAACCCAAATAGGCGATGTCGAATGCTCCGTGGTGTGTTGCTCCATCCTCGCCCACAAGACCACCTCGGTCGAGACAGAATATCACGGGCAGATTCTGCAGTGCCACATCGTGGATGATGTTGTCGTAGGCACGCTGCATAAATGTGGAGTAGACATTGCAGAATGGTCGCTGACCCGCTGCGGCAAGACCTGCCGAGAAGGTCACTGCGTGTCCCTCGGCAATACCCACGTCGAAGCAACGCTCGGGCATCTTATCCATCATTATAGTCATCGAACATCCCGAAGGCATAGCGGGCGTTACACCCACCACTCGGTTGTCTATCTCGGCAAGATCGAGCAGAGTCTGACCGAATACATCCTGTAGTCGCGATGTCTTTGAGTCGCTCTTTACGCGCTCGCCCGTGTTGGGGTTAAAGCATCCTGGAGCGTGCCACACCGCAAGGTTGTCCTTGGTCGGTGCGTAGCCATAGCCCTTCTGTGTGATGATGTGGAGGAGCTTTGGCGAGTTGATATTCTTCAGTGCACGAAGCGTATGCACCAATCGTTTTACATCGTGGCCATCCATACGACCAAAGTAGCGGAAGCCGAGACTCTCGAAGAGGTTGCTATTCTGCAGAAGTCCGTGCTTGATGCCATTGCCCACTCTGCGGCAGAAGTTGAGTATTCGTGGCGCACGCGAGAGTACCGACCACAACCCTTGCTTGAAGCGGTTGTAGCGCGACGAGGTCGACAGACGCACCAGATAGTGGTTGAGTGCACCCTGCGAACGGTCAATCGACATATTGTTGTCGTTGAGGATGACCAAGATGTCGGTCATCTTGTCCGAACCGGCATTGTTGAGTCCCTCGAATGCCAAACCTCCCGCAATCGAGCCATCGCCAATCACCGCCACGCTCTTGCGATCCTCGCCTCGCATCTTGGCCGCCTTTGCCATACCGAGTGCTGCCGAGATCGAGACCGAGGAGTGTCCTGCGCCAAAGGCGTCGTACTCGCTCTCTGCCATACGGGGGAAGCCACTGATGCCATTCAGTCGGCGATTGGTGGTGAAGGCGTCACGACGCTCGGTGATAATCTTGTGGGCATAGGCCTGATGTCCTACATCCCAGATAAGGTTGTCGTAGGGGGTGTCGTAGACATAGTGTACCGCCACAGCAATCTCCACCGCGCCGAGCGACGATGCGAGGTGGCCCGGGTTTACGGCGCACTGCTCGATGATGTATTGGCGCACCTCGGCACAGTAGCGAGGCAGTTCGTCGATGGTCAACTTGCGCAAGTCGGCTGGCGAGTTGATCGAGTAGAGGTACTTATATTCGAGTTTAGTCATATCGTTAATTGAGGGTTAGAACGGGAATCCCACGCCAAAGTTGAGCGAAGTGTTGCGCCACTTGAAGTTGTGAATCCAGCGCTCACCCACAGGGTTGTTTGGGTTGTGGAGCTGAATACCCCAGTCGAGGCGTAATATAGCAAACTGAATATCGAGGCGTACTCCGATACCCGTATTGAATGCTAACTGTTTGTAGAAGTTATTGAAGTGGAACACCGCATCGTCAGGTATGTTGGCATCTTTATTTTCGATGTACCAGATGTTACCCAAGTCGAGGAATGTCGCACCGTGGAACATTCCCCAGATAGGGAAGCGGAACTCGAGATTTGCTTCGAGCTTCATATCGCCCATCTGCGATGGGTAGACCACATCCTTTGGCGAAGGCGACGAGCCTGGGCCGAGTGTTCGAGGAGCCCAACCTCGCATACTGTTGCTACCACCTGCGTAGAAGAGACGGTCGAAAGGCACAGCGTTCGAGTTTCCGTAGGCGTAGGCTGCTCCTGCATAGAGTCGTGCAGCGAGGGCGGTCACCTTGCCGAACATTATACGGTGGCTGGCATCGATGTCGCCACGCACATATTGCGAGTAGCGTATGCCGAGGAATTCGTAGTAGCCCCTCTCCGGCGCAGGCTTTGAGAAGAGGTGTACCAGACCATTCAACGCATTGCCCGAGAGTTCGCAGTTGGCACGCAGGGTTGTCTGGTTGTTCGGCGCACTCTTGTACTGCTTCTTCAACACATACGAGCCCGAGATCGCCACGATAAGCTGCGACTCGAAGCTGTGCTTGAGGTATTGATTCTGCAGCGAGTTGAAGTACCTGCTGTCCATATCGTTGACATTGACAAGGTTGATGCTGATGGGGCGCACCACAAACGATGAGTTGGTGTGATTTCGCCACGAATATACCCACGAAGCACTCGAAAGGTGGCGTTTGTAGTATGGTCTATTCTGGTAGTTGTACGAGAGCTCGAACTTGGTCTTTGGCGCAATTGTACCACTTGTGATAGCGTAGTTGGCGAGCAGGAATCGTGGGAACGACAAACCTGCCGAGACTCCAAACTCCATTGCGTGCTTCTTCTTGGCGTTTTGAGCCTTCATATACTCGTAACCCGCTGTGCCCGTGATCTCGAGCATCTCGGCACCTCGGAATATATTTCTGTTCTGATATCCCATCACCGCTTTCAATCCATAGAAACTCGATGTGGTCGAAGCCTCAAGCTCCGCCTTGATGCCCTGCTGCAGAGCAGGTGTGCAGAGTATGTCGCAGTCGAGATAACGCTCGCGAGTGTAGTTTACGCCACCCGGCTTCTTGCCCTCGGCTCCCACAAGGGTTATGAGGTTACCCCTCAGACTATCTTTAACCTCGGTGAAGCTGATGCGGGCGCTCTTAAAGTAGCCCATCGACATAAGGTTGGAGTATGTCTGGCTAATCTGCGAGTAGTTGTAGAGGTAGTTCGGATAGAGTGGCACCATACCACGCAATACCCTCGCTCGCACATTTGGTCGCTTGCCACTGAAGATGACGTTTAGACCCCTATACTCCAGCGAGTCGAAGTTTCCAAAGTAGTTTGGCGAACTCTTATCGGCAGTAGGACTGTAGTTCGGCACGATATTGATGTTGCGAAGACGGTAGACATCGTTGTTGTCATACTGCGCCTCACCCCTCGCATTGTAGCCCGTTAGAGTCTGCTTGATGATGACCGTCACCCCCACCTTTCTATCGCCTCCGAGGGTGTCGGCTATGAACTCGATGTTGTTGACCGAGAAGTTGTAGTAGCCTCGATCCTTCAGATAGAGGGCTATGCGGTCACGCTCTGCATCGAGCACCGAGATGTCGAAGATGTCGCCTCGGTGGAGTAGAGTGTTGGTGGTGTCGGGCAAGAGTATCGGCTCGAGGAATCTGTCTCGGAAGTCGTAGGAGATGTCGCTGATGTGGTATGGCTCGCCCTGCTTGAGCGAGAACTCGACCTTGGCGCGTCGGCGACGGTAGGTGGTGTCGACCTTGAAGCTGACCTCCGACGAGTAGTAACCGCGCGAGTCGAGGTAGATCTTTAGATTCGATGCCGAACGCTCCGTGTCGCGCATATTCAGGTAGACGGGAGCCTCACCAATACGTCGCTTGAGGTTGTTCCACCAGTTATCCTTGTCGGGCTTCGCCATCAGGTAGACCCAAGTGTAGAAATCGGTACCGAGGAAGTGCTTGTTGGGCTTCTGACGCAGATACTTGGTCACCTCGTCGCTCTTGATGCGCTCGGCGCGAGGTGCACTCTTATCCTCGTCGATCTTCACTCGTTGCAGCAGGTACTCGTTCGACGGTATAAGGCGTGTGACGCTACAGGCCGAGAGCATCGCTCCCAGCGCCACGCAACACACTATGTAGAGTAATCTACGCATTCTTTGCCCTCAAAAAGTCGTTGTATAGCTCTATCTCCTCGTTGTATCTGCCCAGCTCCTCGAAGCGGAAAGATCCGTTCTCCGCCTCAACTATACCGTGCGAGATGTAGGAGGCGTTGCCAATAAGTTGTGTGTGCAGAGCGCCCTCCTTGTGGCAGATGCATCGCACTGCGCCGCCTCGGTTCTCCACCTCGATGGTTGCACCATAGTCGATGCGGTTGTTGAGTGCCATAGCGGTTGCGCTCGATGTCATTGCGGTGCCACACGATGCGGTGATACCTGCACCTCGCTCGTAGGTCGCCACGAAGATGCGGTTGCGGTCGAGCACCTTCACAAGCGAGACATTTATACCTTTGGGAAACTCCTCTTTCAACTCCGTTACACGCTCGCCAAGTTGGGTGAGGTGGTCGTAGTCAATATCCTCGACCTCTGCCACGATGTGAGGGTTGCCCACATTGATGGCAGTCCAAAGCAACTCGCCATCAAGACGGGTAATTGGCTTACGGATAAACGAGTTGCCACCCTCGGCAAAGCCGAAGTCGTCGCTCGAGAGTCGCACCTGAAGGTCAACGCCATAGGTCGGCATCGCAGGGTAGATATCCTCGGCACGCACTATGCCATAGATGTTGCCACCCGAGAACATCTCGAACTCGCGCTTGCCCACCTTCTCCTCGGCAAGGCGTGCCACGCAACGAATACCGTTGCCGCACATCTCCGCCTCCGAGCCATCGGGATTGAACATTCGCATACCGTACATATCGCCCTTTTGCACCAGGAGCAACACTCCGTCACCACCCACAGCGTGGTTGCGGTCGCAGACAAAGCGGGCAAATTCGGCAAGGTCGATACCCTCCAAATTGTGCTTCAGGTTGTCCACCATTACGAACTCATTTCCCGAGCCGTGACACTTTATGTAGTCAATTTTCATCTAACTTAAGTGTATAATCGTTCAAAAATAGTGAAAATTGGAGAATTTTCCATATTTTTACGCAGTAAAAAATCAAAAACATCGAAAAATGGTCGAAAAGTTTATAATGGCAGGCGATACGCCACTCCACATTTGCGACTCGGAGGAGGGAGAGAAGGTAGTTGTGCTCCTGCACGGATACCTCGAGAATATGTTGGTATGGGACGATTTTGTGCCGCTTCTCTACAAGGATGTGCGTGTTGTGACGCTCGATATTCCGGGACACGGAATCTCGGTTGTAAAGGGCGAAATCCACACTATGGAATACCTGGCAGATGTTGTAGCTGCGGCACTCGATAAGTTGGGCATTGCCAAGGCTACCATCGTGGGCCACTCGATGGGAGGATATGTGGCTCTAGCCTTTGCCGAGCACTATGCTGAGCGCACCGAGTCGCTCGTGTTGCTCCACTCGACCCCTTATGCCGATTCGGACGAGAAGAAGAAAAATCGCGAGCGCGAGATCTCGATTATCCGCTCGGGCAAGAAGGAGATGCTGGTGCATACCGCTGCCGAGGCGGGTTTTGCACCCGAGAATCGCAACCGCTTCCGCACCGAAATAGAGGATTTGGAGCAGACCATCTACCTAACCGAGGATGCCGGCATCATTGCGCTTTTGAATGGTATGATAGAGCGCAAGGCGCAGAGCGAAATGCTCCACGCCTTGGGTAAGCCAATACTCTTTATCCTTGGTCGCAAGGATGGCTATATTGTGCCCGAAGTGGCCGAAAAGATGGTCGCCGAACACCCCGAAGCCGAGGTTGTCTGGCTCGAAAACTCGGGACATATGGGCTTTATCGAGGAGGCAAAGACCTGCGCCTCGGCACTGCTCGATTTTGTCAAGAGAGCCTAATCTAATTGGTGGTCATCTCGCCACGCAGACTGTTGCTCATAGCATCGGCTAAGGCTTTGCCAGTCAATCCCTTACCAAGCAGCCACATCAGCTTTGTTGTGGCTGCTTCTGTTGTCATATCGTAGCCCGATATTACGCCTATATCCTCGAGTTGCTGTCCCGTTTCGTAGAGGTGCATAGCCACCGCACCACCACGACATTGGGTGATGTTGACCACAGCTACTCCACGCTCGATCACCTCGCGCAGAGCATCCAGGAACCAAGCCGATGTTGGGGCATTTCCCGTGCCATAGGTCTCGAGCACTACGCCCTTGACACCCTCGATCGAGAGCATTGCACGGAACGACTTGGGCGAGAGACCAGGGAAGAGCTTGATGACGATGACATTCTCGTCGAGTGAGTCCGAGATGTGGAGCGGCTCGAAGTATGGTGCCGATTTGTAGATGGCACTCTCGTTGTACTTGATGTTTACGCCCACCTCGGCAAGTGGTGCATAGTTGCGCGATGTGAATGCGCTGAGCTCCTCGGCCGAGTGTTTCGATGTGCGGTTGGCACGGAAGAGGCAGTTCTGGAAGTAGAGCGCCACCTCGGGAACAAGGGCTCGCCCCTTCTCGTCTGTCGACGAGGCAATCTCGATGGCTGTGACGAGATTCTCTCGACCATCGGTACGCAGAATACCCATCGGTATCTGACTACCCGTGAATATTACGGGCTTGGAGAGATTGTCGAGCATAAAGCTCAGGGCCGAGGCGGTATATGACATAGTGTCGGTTCCGTGTAGCACAACAAAACCGTTGTAGTTCACGTAGTTGTCGGCAATGATGTGAGCCAATTCGCACCAACGCTTGGGCGTTACATTCGAGGAGTCGATAGCCTCCATCTTGTGCACCGAGATATCAACATCCAGATTCTTCACCGCAGGAATCTCCTGCTCGATGGCATTGAAATCGAAGGGGATGAGAGCACCACTCTCGTTGCGACTCATACCGATTGTTCCTCCGGTATAGATAATAAGAATCGAAGCCTTTTTCATATCGATTTATAGATTAAATATTCGTTTTGCATTAGCTGTGGTATGTTTGGCAACCACCTCGTAGTCAACGCCTTGCAACTCAGCTATCTTGGCCGCCACAAAGCGTACATAGGAGGATTCGTTGCGTGTGCCGCGATGAGGTGCCGGGGTGAGATAGGGTGCATCGGTTTCGACGACCAAGTCCTTGAGTCGCATCGACTTGACCACCTCGTCCAAGGCGCTCTTCTTGAAGGTTACCACACCTCCTATTCCAAAGAGGAAGTCGCCACATTTGCGTAGTCGCTCATACATCGCCACATCCGACGAGTAGGCGTGGAATATACCCTTGAGTCCCTCTCCGCGATACTCCTCCATAACCGTTGCCATCTCCTCCCACGCATCGCGCGTGTGGACTACGATGGGCAGATTGCGACGCAGAGCCATCTCCACCTGTGCACGGAACGCCTCGGTCTGCTCCGCTTGCCAATCACGACTCCAATAGAGGTCGAGACCAATCTCTCCAACTCCATAGAATCGCTCTACACCCTCGGGAGGCGAATCGAGCAGTCGCTCCACCTCGGTAAGCTCCTCGCACCACTTCGGGTTGTCGTTTACCGATGTGGGGTGGAGTCCCATCAGAGGCACTACATAGTCGCCACACTCTCGACAGAGGGCGAACAGACGCTCGTTGCTCTCGCCATCGATGGCGGGTAGTATGATGCGCTCGATGCCCTCGGCACGCGCACGCTCAACAACCTCGCTACGATCCTCGTCGAAGGCCTCGTCGTAGATGTGTGAATGGGTGTCTATCAGCATATTACATATCTTCTGCCTGGTAGCTGACGAGCCAAGCCCGAAAGCTCCATAT
Source organism: Alistipes sp. (assembly GCA_017505725.1). Taxonomy (GTDB): domain Bacteria; phylum Bacteroidota; class Bacteroidia; order Bacteroidales; family Rikenellaceae; genus Alistipes. The sequence goes on along the minus strand of JAFVOR010000036.1, from coordinate 10,829 downwards.
TCAACAATATTGCACTCACCTCCGATACCGATAGAGTCGTCTTGTCGGCTATCGAGTCGATGGTCAACCCGTCGGAATTGTCGGCAATCGAGTTGTAGACCATCTCCTCCTTCGAGGTGAATTTGTGAGGTGCAAAGTGCATCTTCTCGGGCATAGCATCAATCCTCTCCCACCCGAGAGCAGTGGCTATATCCGAGGCGGAGGTGACAAGCTGTGCCACATTGGTCTTTATGAGGTGGTTGGTGCCCTCCGAGCGCGAATCGGTAATACGTCCAGGGATAGCAAAGACCGCCCTCGAGTAGCCGTCTGCTGCCCTTGCTGTCGAGAGTGAGCCGCCATTTGCAGGCGACTCCACCACCAGAGTTCCCTCCGCCACAGCCGCTATGATGCGGTTGCGAGGGATGTAGTATGCGCCATTCTGCTTCGTCTGCGAGTTGAGCTCCGAGATGATTGCTCCTCCTTGCTCGACAATATCCTCTGCCAACCGCTTATGCTGGGCAGGAGTGATGTCGGGTAGCTTGCTTGGTATGACCGCTACGGTCTTGACCTTAGCGGCAAGTGCTGCGTGGTGCGCTGTGGCATCTGCTCCAAAGGCCAAACCACTCACCACAACGAGGTCGGGGAACATCTCCGCCAGCTCCTCGATAAGGCGTATGCAGGCGCTCTGTCCGTATGGCGAAATACGGCGTGTGCCCACTACCGAGAGAATATGCTCCGACTGCAACGCACCGATGTCGCCCAACGAGTAGACTATGTGCGGACGGTCTGCCACCTCACGCAAGAGCGTAGGGTAGAGTGTATCGTTGTAGGATGTAGCCGTTATGTTATGCTTGTCGCAGTAGCAGAGTTCTCGCTCGGCATCGCTATAACCCGCCCTTTGTGCTATGCTTGCGGCTATATCTCCGCGAAGTTCGGCTACGGTTGCGAGATGGAGCTCCGATGCGCCATATATAGCCTCGGCATCACCATATATGTCGGTCAGGTGGGCAATACCGCGATTGCCCAATCCAGCCACAAAGGTCAAAGCCACTTCGTCGAGTATCATACCTGCCTAAATTATTCCAAGAAATAGAGGGGCGGAATCTCACGACTCTGCCCCTCCCGAAAAATGCTTATGAAAAAAGGTTGGTTAGGGTTTTTTCTAACATTTTTACTCTTCGTCTGTGTCGGTGTAAGCCTTCAACAACTTATCCTGCACATCGCTCGGTACCTGCTCATACGAATCGAACTTCATAGTATATGTTGCAGCACCCGAGGTGAGCGAAGACAATGTTGTCGAGTAGCGATAGAGCTCTGCCAACGGAACACGCGCGATCAACTTGTCGAAGCCCTTAGCCGACTCCATACCCATAATCATTGCGCGGCGGTTCTGCAAGTCGCTCATTACGGCTCCCATATAGTCGCTTGGAGTCAATACCTCTACATTGTAGATAGGCTCCATAATCTTTGGACCTGCGTTGCGGAATGCCTCCTTGAAGGCGTTACGAGCAGCCAACTTAAACGAGATCTCGTTCGAATCTACCGGGTGCATCTTACCGTCGTAGATGGTTACGCGGATGTCACGAGCATAAGATCCTGTCAACGGACCCTCGTCCATCTTCTCCATAATACCCTTCAAGATAGCCGGCATAAAGCGAGCATCGATAGCACCACCCACAATCGAGTTGTAGTACTGAAGCTTGCCGCCCCACTCGAGGTCGTACTCCTCCTTGCCCTTGATATTTACGCTGATCTCCTTGCCATTTACCTTGTACTTTGATGGCTCCTCGATGCCCTCATAGTAAGGCTCGATTACCATATGCACCTCGCCGAACTGACCTGCGCCACCCGACTGCTTCTTGTGACGATAGTCTGCCTGAGCCACCTTGGTGATGGTCTCACGATACGGAATCTTAGGTGCGAAGAACTCCATCTCCACCTTGTTCTCTGCTGCGATGCGGTTACGCAAGATGTTGAGGTGGTGCTCACCCTGACCCTGAATGATGGTCTGCTTGAGCTCCTTCGAGTACTCTACAAGGATTGTAGGGTCTTCGAAGCGTGCGTCGAGCAACAACTTGCCGAGCTTCTCCTCATCGGCCTGTACCTTAGCCTTCACAGCTGCACGGTAGCGTGGCTCAGGGAATACGATAGGCTCCAAGGTGATAGGTGCCGATGGTGCAGCCAAGGTGTCGTTTGTGCGAGTACCCTTGAGCTTAACGGTGCAACCGATATCACCAGCCGAAAGCTCCGAAACCTTGATACGGTTCTTGCCTGCTACGGCAAACAACTGCGAGAGCTTCTCCTTGTTGCCTGTACGCGAGTTCAAAAGCTCCATACCCTCGGTCAACTTACCGCGTACCACGCGGAAATAGTTGATTTCGCCGATGTGACCCTCCATCTGCGACTTGAATACGAAGAGTGCCACAGGTGCAGTGTCGTCAGCAGCAACCTCTGTTCCGTCGGTTGCAGGGAATGCAGGGGCTACAGTTGGGCCCGGTGCTACGTTGATGATGAATTCCATCAAACGCTTAGTACCGATATCTTTCTTACCGCTTGCGCAGAATACAGGCATAGCCTTACGCTTTGCAACGCCAATCTTCAGGCCCGAACGGATATCGTCCTGAGTGAGGGTGCCCTTCTCGAAGTAGAGCTCCATCAAAGCGTCGTCGTGCTCGGCTGCGGTCTCGATCAATTCACGATTCAACTCGAGAGCCTTCTCCATCTCGCTCTCAGGGATGTCCAACTCCTCGCGAGTACCATTCTCGTCGGTGAAGCGGTACATCTTCATCATCAATACGTCGATGAATGAGTCGAAGCCTACGCCCTGATTTACAGGATACTGCACGATTACAGGCTTAACCGAAGCCTTGTCGCGCATAGTCTCGAGAGCGTTCTCGTACGAAGCCTTCTCGCCATCGAGCTGATTCACTACTGCGATAAGTGGCTTGTTCAATATACGAGCATAACGACCGTGGAGAACATTTCCAACCTCCCAGCCGGTCTGAGCGTTGACGAGCATCACACCCACGTCGCCTACCTTGAATGCCGAGAAGAGGTTTCCGCAGAAGTCGTCCGATCCCGGACAGTCGATGATGTTGAGCTTGCGGCCCATAAACTCTGTGAAGAGAGTTGTCGCATAGATCGAGCGCTTGTATTCGTGCTCGATGTCGGTGTTGTCCGACAATGTGTTGTTGTTCTCGATACTACCTCGACGGTCGATAACTTTACCTTCATACGCCATAGCCTCCGCCAAGGTAGTTTTACCCGAGCCGGTAGCACCAATCAGAACGATGTTCTTGATCTCTTTTGGTGAGTAATTTTTCATAGAAATATAAGTTTTAAGTGTTCAAAGTTTTTCGGTTTTTTCAAAATGGTATTATAAAGTTACGAAGTTTTTTTTGAATTGCAAACTATTTGCCCGAAAAAGTGGATATTTCGAGCAAATATAAGCAGGGATTATAGCGATAATGGGGGTTGAAGGGGGCTTCACAGTGGCGGTACGCTTCACTGGGGACGGGCTTGCGCCCTTGACTGGGGGCGCTCGCGGGGCTCGCTTTACTGGGGACGGGCTACGCCCTTGGCTGGGGATGCTCGCGGTGCTCGCTTTACGGGGACGGGCTGCGCCCTTAACTGGGGTGTGCGCTATTTTTCTCTACCCAGTAATCCCCCGTAACCCCCAGTAAGCACCGAAGGTGCGCCCCCAGTAATCCCCAGTAAACCCTATCGCACTCGCCACACAAAAAAAACACCCGACAACACTGCTGTTGTCGGGTGAAAATATTGTTTGATCAATTTTGCAGACTACTACTGAGCAGGCTTCAAGATAATATTGAGGGAAATCGCCTTGCCGAGAGTTGTGCTTGTATAAGAACCGTCAGCCTTTACCTGGCTATACAAGAGACCAATGTCCTGGTATGGATTCCATCCGTTGCTCCAATCAGCAGGGTAGTCCTTAACCTTGAAGTTGATGGTCTTAGCGTCGTTGTCAATAACCAACTCGGTATTTGCATCCAACACATCGCTATCCGCATACAACTTATGGTCAGTGTATGGATAATCGTTCAAACGAACCTTGTAACCCTCTACTGCGTTCAATACCTCGAAAGGAATCGAATAATCGCCACCCTTACCATATACTGTGAGAGTGTACTGGCTCTCCTCTGCATTGTAAACCAACTCACTGTGGTTCAACTGCAACTGAGGACCATCGTTAACAACTGGAGTAGATACATAAGTAGGAGCACCTGCTACCATCGACGCATTAGCGTCAGTCTGGAATGCGTATACAAAGTATGTCCAGTCACCCTCGTTCTCAGCCCACTTGGTGTTGATGCTGATTACGTGGTCTTTGAGAGAGCCCTGATGAGTATCATTGCCAAGGTCGTACTCGCAAATAGCATCCCAACCACCATAGTTAGCATAGTAATCAACCTCATTCTTAGTCTGAGCACCCAAGATGTAGTAAGCGTTTGCGTCCGTAGGAACTACGTCAACTATGATACGGTCGAAGTGAGTCTCCTTAACAGTGATAGTGAATGTCACAGGCTCAACGTTAGGGTTAGCCGCCTGCTCAACCTTAACAGTTGTAGTTGCCTGAACAGGCATCTCCATAGTCTCGCCATACTGAGTAACAGGGCAGTTGTAAGTGTAAACTACGGTGAACTCACCAACGCGCGACTTAGCAAGATCGTTCTGGGTGTAAGCGATGTTTACCTTACCATTCTCATAAGTTGCAGTAAGCCACTGTGGAAGATTCCAACCCTCGACTGAAATCTGACCATCCTCACCATAAGGGTTATCGATAGTAACATCGAGAGCAAGAGTACCCTCAGTGTATGCAACCTTGTTGAGTGACTCTACAACAACCTTAGGCTGTGCAAGATTTGCTACCTCGAATACGTGAACTGCAGTAGCACGAGTTGAGTTATCTATATAGTTATCAAGATCAACATTTTTGTTGATACCGATGATAGCTATGTACATCTTCTCCTCAACGCCCATCCAACCGTAGAGCGAGCAGTCCATAGTGTTGATACCATTCTCAGAGAGGAGGTAGCCTGGGCCATACTGTGCCATCTGGTAGAAGCCCAACCAGAGACCACCCATACCCATCATAGGGTCAGCCAACATAGTCAACTGCTGATCAGCATACTCAACCGGATCCATATACTCTACATCTGCGCTGAGAGGGCCTACGCCACCACCCTGCATCAATGAAGACTGACCGAATGAGAATGCGCCCCAAACCATATCCTGCTTGTCTGGATCGATAACCGAGATAGTACCGGTAGCTCCCAATGGAGTCTGATTAGACCAAGCAACTGCGAATGAAGGAGCCTGCGACTTCTGCGATACGGTTACAGTAACATCAGCTGCGTTCTTGTAGCTGATGGTGAATGTAGCCTGACGAGGAGCAACGCCTGCTGCGTTGTAAGGAAGAGCCGAAAGGAGGATCTTCTCGTCATCGGTCAACTCTACTGTCAACCAGAATGCCGAAGGCTCGCCGATAGTAATGAACTCACCTGCGTAAGACTTAGAGAGCGAGTAAACCAACTCTACGCCCTCTGCACCTGCTGCATCGAACTCAGCAGGCTGCTCAACGTTGATTACAACGTCGTAGGTAGTGTCTGTTCCACCACCCTCCAAACCCGAGTTTGGAGAACACGATACGCCTACGAACATAGCGCAGACCATCGCCAACATAAGTGTAAAAATCTTTTTCATAATTGTTGAAATTTGAAATTAAAAATGAAATATAAGTTACAATTTGTAAGTTTTTTCTGCTTCTATAAAATGCAAAAAACGGATTCTACCCCGTTTCTGTTATGCAAATATATATTATTGAATTTATTTTTGCAAATAATTTTTACAAATTTTTAATAATTTGTTGAAAAAAATTGAAAATCAGGGGGAATATGCAATATTTATGAGATTATGCAATTCTCCTTGTTTATCGCATAATTTAATTGCAAATTGTAACAATAAAAATGATAATGGGTAATGGGAGTATGTGGCAGAGTTCTCCTGCTCGATAACCCCCATTACCATCATTTATTCTATCGCAGCCTCTTACAGCTTCTCGCCGAAGCACAAGTCGCCCGCATCGCCCAGACCAGGAACGATATATTTGTGCGTATTGAGTACAGGGTCTACCGTAGCAACCCACAAGTCGACATCCTCGGAGTTGGTGTGCTTCAAAACATAGTCGACACCTTCGGTGCAGCCAAGTACCGACACCAAATGTGTATGTGCCGGCTTGCCGCCGTGTGCGCAGAGTGTATCGTAGGCAGCCACCATCGAAGCACCCGAGGCGAGCATAGGGTCGCACAAGATTAGGGTTTTGCCTTCGAGCGATGGGCAGGCGATATACTCCACCTTAATCTCGAACTCGCTCTCGCTCGAGTAGCTACGATATGCCGATACAAAGGCATTCTCGGCATCGTCGAAGTAGTTGAGCAAACCCTGATGCAGAGGTAATCCTGCACGAAGAATAGTCGCTACAACGATATTGTCGCTGATGCACTGTACCTCAGCATCCGCAAGTGGGGTAGTCACCGTTTTGGGCGCATAGTTCAGACTCTTCGAGAGTTCGTATGCCGAAATCTCGCCAATACGCTCCAAGTTGCGGCGAAAGCGCATCGAATCCTTCTGTATATTGATATCTCGCAACTCTGCGAGGAACTTGTTGACGATGCTATTCTGCTTGTCTAAAATGTGCAACATACCTATATATATTATATAAATTAAGAATTAAGAATTACTTAATGCGGCAAAAATAATTTTTAATTTTTAATTATGAATTTTTAATTGCTTTTTAGTATAAGAAGTTGTTGAACGGATAGCGGCCGCAGTGAATCTCACGCACCATACCATAGAGGTCGGTGCGGAACTTCTCGATATTGATGCGCTCCACAGCCGAGATGAAGATGCAAGGTGTGTTCTGCTTGGCAAACCAACTCTGCTTCAAGTCGTCGAGCGAACGATTCTCCTTGGTCGCAGGGGTGAGGTCATCCTCCTCCTTCGGGGTGTAGGTGTAGGCATCTATCTTGTTGAATACGAGGTAGACAGGCTTGTCGCCCGCACCAATATCCTGCAAGGTCTGCTTCACCACATCAATCTGCTCCTCGAACTGCGGATGCGAGATATCCACCACGTGAATCAACAAGTCTGCCTCGCGTACCTCGTCGAGGGTCGACTTGAACGACTCGATAAGCTCGGTAGGCAACTTGCGAATGAATCCGACGGTGTCCGACAAGAGGAACGGAAGATTATCGAAGACAACCTTACGCACCGTGGTGTCGAGGGTTGCAAAGAGTTTGTTCTCGGCGAAGACCTCGCTCTTGGAGATAAGATTCATAAGCGTAGATTTGCCTACATTGGTATAACCCACCAACGACACACGCACCATACCGCCACGATTCGAACGCTGTACCGCCATCTGCTTGTCAATCTTCTTGAGATCCTCCTTCAATTTGGTGATTCGGTTACGCACGATACGACGGTCGGTCTCGATCTCGCGCTCACCGGCACCACCACGCGTTCCCGTACCTCCTCGCTGACGCTCGAGGTGGGTCCACATACCTGCCAGGCGAGGCAGCATATACTCGCACTGCGCAAGTTCGACCTGAGTCTTGGCGTAGGCAGTCTGCGCACGCTGACGGAAGATATCGAGGATGAGGCGTGTGCGGTCAATCACGCGACAAGGCATTGCTGCCTCGATATTACGAGTCTGCGAAGGCGAGAGCTCGTCGTCGAAAATAACCACATTTATCTCGTGCTCCTCGCAGTAGGCGGCAATCTCTTCGAGCTTGCCGGGACCTACATAGATGCGTGACGAGGGCTGCGAGAGTCGCTGTGTGAAGCGTCGCTCGGTGGTAATCGAAGCGGTCTCGGCCAGGAACTCCAACTCGTCGAGGAACTCCTCGGCTTGGCGTGGGTCCTGTCCGTCGCGAATCACCGCCACCAGCACTGCACGCTCCTCGCGGTTGATCTCGACAGGGATGCTCTTCTCTTTTTTATCTTTTTTCTGTTCGGTCATACTCTTTTATCTAACAAAAGCCGAGCAGTTATAGCCCGGCTTTCTATCTCTGTTTAGTGCTATTAGTTCTGGATACGGAACTCGATAGGGAGTGTGTACTTCACACGCACAGCCTGGTTACGCTGCTTACCTGGGGTCCACTTTGGCGACGACTTCAACACACGGATAGCCTCGTCCGAAAGCGACGAATCTGGGGTACGGAGCACCTGGATGTTGGTGAGCGAACCATCGCGTTCAACCACGAACGAGAGAAGCACCTGACCGCTGATCTGGTTCTCCAACGCAATCTGAGGGAATCGCACCTTGCTCATCACCCAGTTACGGAAGGTCATCAGGTCACCACCCATAAACGAAGGCATCTGCTCTACCTTGACGAATGGCTGGTCATCCTCGATGGTCTCCTCCTCGACTGCCACCTGCTGAACGATCTCGACATCCTCGGCAAACTCGGCGAAGTCCACGTTGGTCGAGATCTTCTCGTCGTTGGTCACGATGCTGAGTACATCGGTGATAACGGTAATCTCGGTACGCTTTGGAGGCTCTGGTGGCTTCTGGTCCTGACGGGTAATCTCGGTGATCTCCTCCTCGACTACTGCTACAACCTGCTCTACCTGCTCGATGCGGTACTCACGAGGAGTGTAGAGGAATGCTGAAATAACTACAATCAACGATACAGCAAAGCCAATCTCAAAGAAGAGAAATCGCTTGTTCTGTAAATCTACTTCGGGATTCTTTTTAATCTCCATTATTCTATCTGTTTTAATTTATTTGCAATTCATAAGCAGGCGTGAGTTACCACTCGCTACCTAATCAACCACAAATATAGATATTATTTTTGAAAAAATAATAGCATACTCCGAAAAAATGCAAAAAAGATTGCATTTTGCCCAACAACAATCGATTTTAGTTGCGCTTGAAGAGCTCCACGCTCGCCAAGATAGGGCGGTGATCAGACTCAATCGGGGCGTTGACCACATAGTGTTCGTAGACAATAGGGTAGTAGTGCGGAGTCTTGTACATAGCCACATAGTCAATCTCGCGGTTGGGTGCCGATGCCGGGAAGGTGAGTGGCGAGCTACTCTTCTCGAACACCTCGAAGTTCTTGCGCAGACTACTCAAAACCGACGACTCCGGGAGGGCGTTCAGGTCGCCTGCGATGATTACGGGCTTGTCGAGCTTGGATGCCTCCTCCGTGATGATATCGACAGCCTTCAGACGATACTCTTCGAGTAGCGAGAAGTGGGTGCTGCAGAAGTAGAACTCCTCGAACTCAACAATCAGAAATACGCGCTCCTCGCTGCTGCAGGGCAACTTCACGGTGCGCCACGACTTGGGCTTCTCTTTCGAGAGTACCGCCACGCCATATTTGCCCGTAGTGTACTTTATGGCAGCTCCATAGGTGGCGTGGTGACCGGTCAAATCGCCAAGCTTCTTCGATACATCGATGCCCGGGTAGCGAGTGGTCATACTGTCGACCTCCTGCAATGCAACAACATCGGCATTGCATCGTCTGATGACATAGGCAACGCGCTGGTAGTCAACAACATTGTCTGAGCCTTTGCAGTTGCGGATGTTGTAGCAGAGTATGCGTGAACGGAGTATCGACATATCCGATGTCATTGGCGGAAGCTCCTCGAGCGGAAGCTTTACCACCTCCAGCTCCTCGCCGCATTTGAGCGTGATATCCTTTCTCTTTCCTGCCGAGAAGGTGAGGTTGTTAGCGAGGGTGTGAACCCTCTCGACACCCCTTTCCCCTTGCGAGGTCAGGATGTTGACCTTGAAGGTTATCTGCTCGCCCAAAGCTGCAGTGAATGGTGCTATTGCCATATAGAATGCTGCGCTTTCGCCCACTGCTATATTCTCGCCATTTGCCACCTCGAGCACTGCTCTATCCGATGCCGCAACAGGCGTGTAACGGATGGCGGAAACATCCGAAAAGTCGATGCTGAACGATCCGACAAGGCTATGGTTCGGTGTGGAGAACTCAATGCTCTTTATGGTGAATGCCTCGTCGAAGTTGTTGGTTATGACGAACTTAATCATCGATGCTGCATTCTTCATCGCAAGCGACGGAGTCTTATCTGCCGCCACTCCGCTCACCTTGCCTACTAAAGGCATATATTCGCCAGCTATATGGGCTGAATTGTTGTTACCCGTCTGGATTTGGTGAGATGTCGGCAAGGAGCCTATAGTGAAGTTTGCCCCCTCTCCATTTGGTGATGTGAGCGTGGCGTTGTAGGGGTAACTTGCAAACCAATCGTAGGTCGTGCCATTTATCAGCGAGCCTTCGCTGTTGAGGTTACCTTTGAAGCACCCTTGAGAACCATCGGTAAGCGTAAATGCGCCATCGTTGATGTAGTGGTCGCTGTTCGAAGCGAGGTGGAAGATGTTGATTTCATCCCCTTCGCTCCACAGTGTGTTGAAGCCGTCGTTTGAGGTGCGCGATGCAGTTTTTGCATATAGCTCCATCTCCTCACCTCCCAACCTGACGACATCGGAATCTGCCACATTGGGAGTTGCGCACTGCGCGAAGATGAGCGTCATAGCCGCCACCATCACTCTATGTAATCTATTGCTACTCATTCTCTATAGTTGCTCACATTTTGTTACAAAGTTACAAATTTTCTTGTGGTATGCAATAAAAATGGCAGAATTGTATATCTTTGCATTATGAAGTTACGAAAAAGGTCTAAATTATTGAGAATGAATAACGACCTTTTGGTTGAATATGTATTGGGTTACGAATTAGCAATATACAGAGTGTTTTGGTCTTCTGCGTTTTGCATAACTTCAAATAACTCTTTCTGTATCG
>JAFVOR010000035.1 GCA_017505725.1 Alistipes sp. | reverse complement strand
TGTGTTACCCACCCCCTAAATCCCCCTCCTGTGAGGGGGACTTATTTGTTGTTTGTGGTGAGGTTACTAAAAAATAGTTTTCCGTTTTCCGTTTTCCGTTATAGCGTGCCGTAAGTTAAGCCTTGCCACCGATAAATATTTTGCCGCCATCATTTGTGTTACCCACCCCCTAAATCCCCCTCCTGTGAGGGGGACTTATTGTTTCTATATGTGAGCGTATTACACAAATGGAGCAATCCTCGGCAACGATTGTGCAAACCGAGCGCAGAGTGCAAATAAGTTTGCGCCCGCTCTCGCTCCGCTGCGTCAGTCCCTGTGAGGGGGACTTATTTGTTGCTTGTGGTGAGGTTACTAAAATAATAGTTTTCCGTTTTCCGCTTTCCGTTATAGCGTGCCGTAAGTTAAGCGAACGAGTAGAAGCATTAGGGGCGTTAACCCTGCTGCGCAGGCTTTTCCTCCTCGCGGCTCGGCATTGTGCAAACAAGTTTGCCCTCTGCTCTCGCTCCGCAGCGTCGGTTAGAGTCGTTAGGGGTAGTAGGGAATTTAGAGATGATTAGGAGTTTAGAAGGGTTAGGGGTAATTTGGCTTTATACCTAACACTATACAAAAAGATGGGTATCGTTTTCGATACCCATCAAATGATGAGATGTCCCTCCCGCTATATGGGTATCGAAAACGATACCCGGGTTGTGAGCAGAGATGAGGTTTTCTACTTTTCGGTTTTGTCGTGTATCTCCTTGGTTATGATGCCTTTGTATGGATCCTCGCCACTCTCCACATCTTTGTAGAGTAGCCAATGTATCTGGCTTTTGCTATCACCATCGCTACCAGATACCACCGTATAGGCCTGAAGAAACTCCCAACCCAGCTTGCTCATATGGTTGAGTGCATCTATCTTCGAGTTGAATATAAGGTTGTTGCCATTTTCGTCTACCATCGATTGCTTACGCAATGCCTTCTCTCTCTTTTGGCCAAAGTCGATGGTCACCTTTGTGCTCTTTTTGAAAGATATAGCTTGTTCTACAATTTCACAAAAGACTCGATTTTGGGCAAAAGTTACAGTAGATAACATTAGTGCTAGAATAGTTGCGCTCAACTTTCTCATATAAGTAGAGGTTTAGTTCTATTTTATAACGCTAATCGTGATAGCTTTATTGTATGGCTCCTATAAATGTAAAAGCGGGTATCAAAAACGATACCCGCTGAAATTGCGTGACAGAGTCTGTAAGCTATGAGTTGTTAGAAGTAGCATTTTACGCCAATCGAAGGGCTGATGCCGAGGTTGAAGTTGACGGCGTTGGTATTGAAGTGCACTCCGTAATCCTTGTCATTGTATGTCAAGACAACATACGAGAGCGAGAGCAGGTTCATAGAGATTCCGAACTTCTCGGTTGGGCGAAGCTCGAAGCTACCCAAATTAACGCCTAAACCAAAGCCTGGCATTGAGATATCTTCTGTAAATCCTGCAGCAAAGCCTAACTCAAGACCCGGAGTATAGTAGAAATTGTTGCACACCTTAACATAGTAAGCGATGTTTGGCAAAACAGACAAGGTGTGTGTTGCGTAGTCTGCAGATTCAATACCGTAGGAGATCGAGGCTCCAATCTTCAAGTTGTCTGCAACAAAATAGCCAAATTCAGGCGCAATGTTGAAATTAAGACCCGTAGAGCTCTCTCCCTCTACGATGAACGATGTTGTGCTAATACCAAGATTGCCACCTACGAACATATCGCCCTTAGTTTGCGCTGAAGCACAGATAGCAGATGTCGATAAAATTGCCAAAAGGCAGATGCAAATTTTTTTCATAATAAATGTTTTTTTAAAAGGTTAATAAATGGTTTTTCGAACTGTTTTTGTGTTGTATATTTTGTTCACTATTACAAATATAATAAATTTTAGCTTGTTATAAATGCTGCGATTGCTATTTTACACCACTTTTCAACGAACTCGAATTTTTGCTAAACTAAAAATCGTATGTTTTGAAGAGCGTTATGGATCTAAATCTTTGAAATGTGTGTTTTAGAAGCGATTTTTTTTGTATATTTGTTCTAAGAAACTATAAATTATCCCTACAATGAAACGAATTACTATCTTCTTTGCAATGATTGTGTCGGCGTTGGCAGTGCAGGCGCAGACGCTCGATCGTATGCAGTGGTTTAACGAGCCAGAGTCGTGGAGCATTCAAAACAACAAACTCACGATGCAGGTAACACCCCAAAGTGATTATTGGCGTATCTCGCACTATGGTTTTACAGTCGATGACGCTCCGTTTCTCTACACCACACGCGGTGGTGAGTTCGAGGTCAAGGTGAAGGTTGCAGGCGACTACAAGGTGCGTTTCGACCAGGCGGGATTGATGCTGCGTGCCGACAAGGAGAACTACATCAAGGCGGGTATCGAGTTTGTCGATGGCAAGTACAATATTTCGTGCGTGGTGACACACCACACCAGCGATTGGTCGGTCATTACGCTCGACAAGGCTATTGATCACATCTGGATCAAGGCGGTGCGACGCTTGGATGCAGTGGAGATCTTCTACTCGTTTGACGATAAGAGCTACACAATGATGCGCAACTGCCACCTTGCGGACAATACCCCCGTTATGGTTGGTATGATGGCTGCCTGCCCTGATGGGAATGGCTTTGAGGCTCGTTTCGAGGAGTTTAAGATTACTCACTTGCCAGATCAGCGTCGCCTCGAGTGGTTGAAGAAGAACAAGGAGTAGGCCTCGCTTGTTCTACATATCCCAAGAGATGGGGTGTGTTCCAAGTGTTTGTTGGATCACACCCTTTTATCATATGCTTGTTGTGGATTGGCTCTGATTATCTGCCTCCAGTTCATCCTCGACCCAGCGACGCATAAGTTTGCCCTCGTAGTCGAGCAGGTAGTGGTACTTGCCCATAGTGGCGGTGAAGTAACCCGTCGAGATGTCGAACTCGAGACTCTTATATATAATAGGTATCACCTTCTTGCCATCGAGGTTTATCGCTCCCATCTTGTGGTTGCGTGAAACGATGGCGCGACCTTCGCAAAATTCGCTCGCCCACGTGTAGATAAAGGGTGTTACCTGATAGCCATCGCTATCCACAAAACCGTAGTGGCCGCCCCGCATACGTCGCTGCACTGCGCCACGATAGCGTTGTTTTTCCTGCTCCTCTTCGGTGTTTGCCGAGAGGAGAGGGTGGCGTATCGCATTGCTGTAGGGGTCGTCGTGCCTATCGATAAGCTCGAGCAGAGGTGCGATGTCGTTCGTGGAGTAGACCTCCCACTCCGCGTGCCAATAGCGCAGAGGGCGTACAACACCGCTGTGACATACCCAGATGTTCGACGCTCGAAGATTGTTGTGGCGAAAGCCTATGGCATCGATGCGTTGTTTCATCTTGATGAGCGCCTGGCGCAGGTCGCTCGAGATATAGTGGTGTAGAGCCTCTTCGAAGGGCATACCCGAGGGTAACTCCTGTAAAATGATATCGAATTGTTGCTTTTGTCCAAGCGAAGAGAGTAGCGTGATCTCTTGGTAGAGAATGGTGCAATTGATGAGCGGACCTTGAGTGCGGTTACGAAGTTCGTTCTCAATCTCCTCGATATGGCGCGTGATGCTGTTATTTAGGGGAATAATCAGCAGGTAGTGCCTCTTGTTTAGCAATATTTCGCTCTCGATGACCGAGCGTGAGCAGCGGATTAATGGTCGACCATTGTGGTGCACGACCTCAGCATTTCGCAGACTGGCGAAATGGAGATGCGGAGCAGAGAGGGCTTGCTCGAAATATGTGATTGTGGGTATCACTGATATGAATTATAAAGAGGGTTTTCGCAATGTAAAGATAGTCAAAATTTTTGGCAACTGTCACAATTTTGACCATAAAGAGCACCCTTTTGAAGCTTTTATGTGCCATAAATTGGAGAATTTAGCACATTTGGACATCTCGAGGGAGATTCGGCAGGGTTTGATGTATATTTGTCATTATTAACACCCAAATCAAACCTCTTTATGGACAAATTCAGATTAAACAAAGCAGAATCGACGATAGTGGAGCGCACTCTCGTCGTCGAGAATCGAGGAGTGGAACGATTGTTACTTACGGACATAGTGGTGGGCTATGTGGTGGCGGGTACGAAACGATTGCACCATATCTATGGCGTGACACTGTGCGCCGAAGACGGACTCTTTATCCTCGGCCCGGGCCTTCATTACCAAGAGAATTGCGTCAATTCACAAGGCCTCTACGAGCAGATAACCTTCCGCTTTAGTGCCGATACGCTGCACAGTGTTCTCTGCTCGCTAAATCTAAACTTTGGCATCAATATCGTCTCTCACCACTCGTGTTCCAGGTGTGAGGGAGGAAACAATACCGCTGCAGAGGCCTCGATGCAACTATGCGACCTCTTTGCTACTATCAAAACATCGATGCACAACAATTTGACTCTCGGCAACGATGTGGTGCTGAGAATAAAACTTACGGAGCTGGTGTTTCTGATATTGAGTAGCGGTGATAACTGCTTGCGACATAAATTGTTGCGGCTGGCGGACAGTCGAAAGCGTCACTTTTTGGAGGCCATCTACTCCAATATCTTTAGCAATGTCACGATAGGCGAACTTGCCGAGCTCACCCATCGATCGCCAACTCTCTTCAAGAAGGAGTTTTGTGAATATTTCGGATGCTCTCCGCATCGTTGGCTTGTCGAGCAGCGTCTACTCCATTCGCGGATTATGCTCAGCTCCACATCTGCGACTATCAGCGAGATAGCCAATGAGTGTCTCTTTATGAATGTGTCGCACTTTATCAAACTGTTCAAGCGACGCTATGGAGTAACTCCTACTGTGTATCGAGAGATGGGAGAGTAACTTACAGCTTCGATGTGTTGAAATCTATTGACTCCTATTTTTGTTAGCAAGTTTGTTAGCAAGCAGAAAGATAAATGCCCCACAGATAACTGTGAGGCATTTTTTAGAGGTCTGAAGCGGATTCGAAGCGAGGCGAAGTCCGAGCTCGCGGAGATACATTAAAGCGCAGCGCTCTGCGCGAGCAATATATACAATTATCTCCGCAACCGCCTCTTAAGGTGAGCAGTGCGCTCCCTCTTGCAGAGGATATGCCGCGAGGCTTGTGTTGTTTGGGAGGTTGGCGTGAGCTTGCTCACAGACAAACCCCCAAAACAAAACAGACGACTTAAAAAGTCGTCTGCTCTGCAAATTTTGAGGTCTGAAGCGGATTCGAACCGCTGTACGAGGTTTTGCAGACCTCTGCCTAGCCACTCGGCCATCAGACCATTTCCGTTGTTCGGTCTGCAAATATATAAACTTTTATCGAATCTGCAAAATATTAGTGCAATTTTCCGCAAATTTTAGTCATTTAGTAGAATCAAACAACACAAACCAAAAGGAAAAGAATCTGTCGAACAAGGCACTTTCGTCATCTGCCTTGTCTGAAAAATACTCATTTGCGCTCAAGTAAACTGCGCTTTTTTAGCCTTCGTACAGCTCCCAAATAGCTCTTGTTATACAAATTCTCATAAGATGAGGGTGCCCGAAATGTTATTGGACACCCTCAATCCATTAGTAGACGAGTGTATCCTCCTCTGTTCCGAAGCCCGGCAATCCGACACTATCGCCATAGCCTCGCTCAGCTACGACATTGTAGATTGCTATTTCGGGTCTTAAATAGTTTTTCATAGTGCGTATAAGGTATTTGTATGTTACTCAATAACAGGCTTGGTTGCCAAGTAGGTACATCCGTCGTAGTCGGTGCTGTTGCCCCAGTTGGTCTCGCCCACGTAGATGTAGTTGTAGAAGTTGCGCGAGGTGATGCTTTCGGTCTTGAACTCCTCATCCTCCTCATCCCACTCGCCTATGAAGCTACCTCCAACCTTGCAGTTCTTAGCGATGCGTGCCAAGGTCTTGGTGACTTTGGTGGTGACCTCGCCGGTTGTCTCGTCCTTCACCTCGGTGGTGGTTTCGCTATACTCCTGACGCGACGAGCCGAGGATAGCCGACACCTTTTCGAAGCCCACCGCCTTGATCTGTGCGTGGTGGGTACAATCGGTCACTACAGGGCCTGCCGAAAGCTGTGCGATAAGACCGCTGACGACAACACTTGTGAAGGTTGTAGGGATGTTAGCCTCGATGTTGCCGATATTGACACAACCGCTGATGGTGGTGTTAGTGGTATCGTTGTTCATATAGCCAATGATACCCGCAACACGGATATCTGCACCGTTGGATGCTGTACCCTCGTTTATGATAACCGAACCGCTATTCTTGACATTGATGGTATTGAGGTTGTCGCCACTACCTGTGTAGGCGTAACCAATGCAACCTGCGATATACATCTGATTGGCAGTCTTGAGAGCATTGTAGGTGATTGTGCCCGAGTTCAAGCAGTCGGAGATGTCGCTACGATAGAGCACACCCACCAAGCCACCCAAGCGGCAACGCTTTGTTCCGCAAGTGCTGTCGATAGTAATGTTTCCCGAGTTGTGGAGGCCTGTCACGGTACAGCCATAAGATCCGAGCTGACCGATAACACCGCCAAGATGGTGGTGATGGTTTCGGTTGTCGGCCTTGAAGATTACAGCACCCTTGTTGGTCAATGTGTTGATGTTGCCAAAGTAGTGCTGACCGATGGCGCCACCCACGAGGAGCTCGCTGCCACTTGGAGCCGAGCTGGCCTTGCCCTCCTCTGCCCAGATAAGCTGAGCTTCGTTGGTTACATTGGTAAGGTGGTTGTAGGAGTTGAGTCCGATCACGCCACCTACAGTAGGCTTGTGGTCGGTTGTTGCAGCATCGGCGAATGCAAAGTCTGCCTTCATAGTCACTGTAGCAGTAGCCTCATTCGTGAAGTTCGATACGTTGGTGTATCCTGTAGACTTCGAAACGAAGTATCCTGCGACACCGCCCAAGTATGCGCGAGTACCAACCACACCGCCAAGGGTTACGGTGCCCTTGTTTGTAAAGTTCGATAGGTTTGCGTTTGTAGGGGCATCGCCTGTCAGATAACCAACAATACCACCGCAGTCTGCAATATCTGTGGTTGTGGCCAGGCACTCTACGGCACCGCTGTTGGTCATTCCGTCGATGGTAGGTGCGCCAATACCGAGGTAGCCAAAACAACCACCAGCCGAAGCCGATGTAGCAGTTGTGCCCTTTACTGTGATGGTTCCTGTGTTGGAGAAATCGCCTGCTACACAAGATGCAGGAATCGAAGTGATATATCCGCCGATACCTCCAGCCTGCAATGCCTTGGTTGCTGTAGCATCGATGGTGATGTTGCCGCTATTCGAGAGATTTTTCAACTTGGAGTTACCGAGCGCAGAGAGGTATCCGAAGCAACCGCCAACCTGAGTATTCTCGGTAGAGGTTGCATAGCTCGAGATGTTACCGCTATTTGAGCAATTCTCGACGGTGATAGCAGCACCAGTATAGGTACGGCCAATCAAACCTCCGAGGTCCGAGTTCTTAGTCTTGACCAATTGGTGCTCGATGTCGCCACTATTTGTGCAGTTGGTCATCGTGAGAGGCTTGTGGTACGATCCGAGGATACCACCTGCATAGGTGTTGCGCGAGGTCGAACCATTGCCCGGCAAGATGGTGATATTGCCCTTGTTGTGGCAGTTGTCGAATACCACCACATTGTTGATTACTGTGCTTGCTGCTGCGCCGATACAACCGCAGATACCACCTGGATAGAGCAACTGGTGGTTCTTCTTCGGGTTGAGAGCGCAGTAGTTTGTTACATTGTAGAACGATGCACCATCGATTGCGATACCTGCGATACCGCCAACGAATGCGCCAGATGCCGAGCAGCTGTAGTTGATAACTCCCGATGTTGTGCAGTTCTCCACCACACCGCCGAGCTGATTAGCCAAAGCTCCCGCATAGGTGGCAGTGGTGGTGATATTCACATCCTCGAGGTGCAAGCCCTTGACATTGGCAGTGAGGATATCGAACAGAGGTGCGGTCAAGCCCTTGATGGCGTAGCCATTACCGTTGAAGGTGCAACGCTTGTCGCCCACCAACGAGTTCCAAGTGAGCGAAGTCCACGCGATCTCCGAAGCATCTACATCGTTCACGAGTACCACATCTTTTGCGAAGAGGCCTGCGGCAGCTGTAACATCCGCAGCGAACTTCTGCAATGAAGTTGCATCGCTGATGACAAATACATCGGCATTTGCCACATACTCGATTGCGCCTGCAAAGTTGCGGACATTGCCCGCTACGAGAGGCTTCTGCTTGTCGGCCTTGACGGTGGCATACATAATGCCGCCCTCGGCATCATAGAGTGTCACATATAGTTCGTCGTATTCTCCTGCCGGCACTGCCACGTGGAGGTAAGTAGCCTTGTCGGAGAGCTGTGCGCCCTCGCCAAACGAATACTCGATAACCTGCTTCGACTCGGCGGTAGCCGTAACCTCGCCACTCTGGAAGTCGATGTCGAATGGACCTGCAATAGGTGCGCGGTCGATGGTCGAAATCTGAGCCTTCTTCAATACGGCCGAGCCCTTTACGCCAATCTTGAGTACGCCTGTGAGGTGCTTCAATCCAACGCTAAGCGTGCTCTCGCCATAGCCATACATTGTCGAAACGCCCGAACTGAACGAGCCGTTGCCGACGTGGGTCTGCACCTCGGCAAAGAGTACCTTACCCGCAGGTGCTGCAGGGTAGGCGATGCAGTATGGTGCTGTTGCCACCACATTGAAGGCCGCATTTGCTGCATTCGATGCGTCGATAGCAGCCTCGGTAGACTCTACGCCATTGACTGAAATCTTGTCGCCCTCGCTCCAATAGAGAGGGTATATGCCGTTTGCCTCGGTGCCGAGCTCTGTACGCGACTGCTCGAGCGAGAGGTTAATGGTGGTCTCAGAGCCGCCAAGTGCGATGCCGAGATCTTCAGTTGCATCTGTTGTGCACGAATAGGCGCAAAAGGCCAACACAACAAGTGTTAATTTTGCTAAATGCTTCATCTTGTGATTTGTTTTTTATTTTGTGATCAACTCTACGATGTAGTCAGTACCCGATGGTATGGTGTCGAACTTGAGGGTTACGCCGCCGTTTGTTGCAGTGAATGCCACAGGCTGCTTGCCCTCGAAGGTGTATGCCTTCTCGACCTTGCACGAGAGTGGCAAGTGCAACTCCTTCGACTTGAGGTCGAAGATGTGAACAAAGAGACGCTCGCCCTTGCGGGTTGTTACGCCCCACTCCTGTGCCTGAATATCACCTGCGGTAGTACCATATACCGAGTCGCCATACTTACGCAACCACTCGCCCATCTCCTTCAGACGCTCGAGAGCTGTTGCCGGCAACTCGCCATTTGGCTGAGGGCCGATGTTGAGCAGAAGGTTTGCGCCCTTGCAAGCGATGCTTACAAGGTAGCGAACAAGATACTCTGTTGTCTTATAGTTCTGGTCTGCAACTTTGTAGCCCCACATTCCGTTCATTGTCTGGCAGGTCTCGAGAGGGAGCTTGGTGCTTACGGTCTGACCCTTCGAATATCCTGCCTTGTTCTCGCCTGGAAGGTCGCGCTCGAAGATTTGGAAATCCTCGCCTGGGATGGCAGGGAGGTGGTGGTTGTTGCCGATGAGGCACTCAGGCTTAATATTGTGAATATGCTCGTACTGCTCCTGAATGCGCCAATTTACGCTGCGGCGATCCCACATACCGTCGAACCACAATGCATCGACATCGTACTTGGTGAGCAACTCCTCGAGCTGGTTGTTCATAAACTTGAAGTAGTTCTCATAACCACCCTCGAATGTCTCCTTACCCGACACTTTGTTGCTCGACTTGCTTGGCCAATAGTCTGTACGAGTCCAATCGGCGTGCGAGTAGTAGAGGTGGAATTTCAAGCCCTGCTTCTTACACTCCTTAGCCAACGCCTTCAACACATCCTTGCCGTAAGGAGTAGCATCGACGATGTCGTAGTCCGAGTACTTGGTATCCCACATCGAAAAACCGTCGTGGTGACGCGAAGTGAGGCAAATGTACTTTGCGCCCGAATCCTTGATTGCCTTAACCCACGCCTTAGCGTCGAAGCGGTGAGGATAGAAGGCATCGGCCGACTTTTTGTACTCGGCGTGCGAGAGTCTGCCCTTGCTCAAATACCACTCGCCCTGTGCGAAGATGCTGTAGAGTCCCCAGTGGAGAAAAATTCCGAATTTGCTATCGGCAAACTCCTGACGAGCCTTGAGGTTGCCCTCCGATGGAGTGTAGTCCTTGTAGTTCTGCTGTGCAAACGATGAGGCTGCCACAGCCAAAAGAAGTACTAAAGAGATTAGTTTTTTCATATTAAAATAGGTATATTGCTGTACAAATATAACAAACTTTGATTTTTCGTGCAAATTATCACTCTTTTTTTATAAATTTGCACGACATTAAGTTTCCCTTCGAAAAATTAGGTTAAAAATAGAGTATATGCTTACACTACAACAATTGCGTGGCGATAAGGAGTTGGCAATTAAGAAACTTGCCAAGAAGGGCGTTGATGCTGCCCCCGTTATCGCAAAGATTGAGGAGTTGGACGATGCCCGCAAGGCTCTCCAGATGGAGTTGGACAATTGCCTTGCCGAGCAGAACAAGGCTGCCAAGGAGATTGGTATGCTTATGGGACAGGGTCGTCGTGAGGAGGCAGAGGAGCGCAAGCAGCAGGTTGCCGCTTTGAAGGCTCGTTCGGCTGAGCTCTCGGCACAGCACGAGGAGACATCGGCTGCATTGCAGGCGCAGATTGTTCTCCTTCCTAACTTCCCTGCCGACATCGTTCCCGAGGGTACTTCTGCCGAGGATAACATTGTCGTGAAGATCGACGAAAACTACACGGAGTTGCCGGAGAATCCGCTTCCACACTGGGAGTTGGCCAAGAAGTACGATATCATCGACTTCGACCTCGGCGTGAAGCTCACAGGCGCAGGTTTTCCTGTCTACAAGGGCAAGGGAGCTCGCTTGCAGCGTGCGCTGATCAACTACTTCCTCGACTACAACACAGCCGCAGGATATCAGGAGGTTGAGCCACCGGTGATGGTCAACGAGGCTTCGGGCTTCGGTACAGGTCAGTTGCCTGATAAGGAGGGACAGATGTACCACGCTACAGCCGACAACTTCTACCTTGTGCCTACAGCAGAGGTGCCTGTAACAAATATCTACCGCGATGTAATCCTCGACGAGAAGGAGTTCCCTGTGAAGATGACCGCCTACACCCCTTGCTTCCGTCGTGAGGCAGGCTCGTATGGTAAGGATGTGCGTGGTTTGAACCGCTTGCACCAGTTCGACAAGGTCGAGATCGTACAGTTGGCCTTGCCAGAGCACTCTTACGAGGCTCTCGATGGTATGGTTGCCCACGTTGAGGGGTTGGTTAAGTCGCTCGGCTTGCCATATCGTATCTTGCGCCTTTGCGGTGGCGATATGTCGTTCACTTCGGCCTTGACCTACGACTTCGAGGTATACTCGGAGGCTCAGAAGCGTTGGTTGGAGGTTTCGTCGGTTTCGAACTTCGAGTCGTTCCAGGCTAACCGCCTCAAGCTTCGCTACAAGGATTCGAACAAGAAGACCAAGTTGGCTCACACGCTCAATGGCTCGTCGTTGGCTTTGCCTCGCATCGTGGCAGCGCTCCTCGAGAACAACCAGACTCCGGAGGGTATCCGCGTACCTGAGGTACTCGTTCCTTATATGGGTGGTGTGACAATGATAGACTAGGAATTTCTTGTGATAAGCCGCAATCTGTGGCACATCCCTAAAAGCAAACCCCCTCGGGCTGTACTTTGATGTACTATCCCGAGGGGTTTTCTTTTGCGGTGCACCACATCTCGCAACTTCTGACAAGAGACTGTACTGTGTTGCAATTTGTTGTTTAGAGTATCTTCTTTACGAGCGAAAATAACTTGTAGGGCATATATCTGAATGGTACATCGAGCCAGGTTGGCGTGGTCACCACCGCGCGATGATGCGAGAATACATTGAATGACTCGCGACCGTGATACGACGACATTCCCGAGTTGCCGACACCGCCGAAAGGGAGTCGCTCGTTGGCTATGTGCATAATGGTGTCGTTGACGCAAGCGCCTCCCGATGAGGTGTGGCGAAGCAGATGTTTCGCAGTTTTGTTGTCACCAAAGTAGTATAGAGCCAGAGGTTTTTCGCGCTTGTTGACAAAGTCGATAGTCTCCTCCGTCTCCGAGAATGTGACAATCGGAAATATCGGACCAAAAATCTCCTCTTGCATTATCGGACTCTCGGGCGAGACATTGTCGATGATGGTCGGAGCAATATATCGCTCGCTCCTGTCGTGCTCTCCGCCAAAGACCACATCGGCACCTTCGAGATAGTCTACAAGGCGGTCGAATGCCTTGTCGTTCACGATACGCACAAAGTGGCGAAACTCCTTTGGATTGTTGCCCAATAGGGAGGTAAATTCGGTACGCAGAGCCTCTATCAGTTGCTCCTTAACATCCTTGTGAACAAGCAGATAGTCGGGTGCGATGCAGGTCTGACCTGCGTTGAGGCTCTTGCCCCACGCGATGCGGCGAGCTACGACATCGAGCTTGGCACTCTTGTCTACGATGCAAGGACTCTTGCCTCCAAGCTCAAGAACTACGGGGGTGAGGTTCTTGGCAGCAGCAACCATCACCTTGCGACCAAGCGACGGACTACCCGTGAAGAATATGATATCGTAGCGCTGCTCGAGTAGCGCCGAGTTGACATCGCGGTTGCCCTGCACTACGGCAATGTAGTTTGCATCGAATGTCTCGGCAATGAGTTGCCCGACCACCTTCGATACACGCTCCACATAGGGCGAGGGTTTCAGAATGGCGGTGCATCCTGCCGAGATTGCGCCTACAAGTGGGTTGAGCAAGAGCTGCACAGGGTAGTTCCACGGAGCTATGATTAGCGCACTGCCGAGTGGCTCGCTGATTATCTTGCTGCGCGAAGGGAACATCTTGAGTGGAGTGGAGCAACGCTTGGGTGCTGCCCACTGCTTGAGGTGGCGGATGTGGTTGTCGATCTCGCCCAAGACGATGCTCAACTCAGTGAGGTAGGCCTCCTCGTAGGATTTGTGAAGGTCTGCCCACAATGCCTCGGCGAGTGGTTCCTCCCACTTGCGAAGTGCCTCCTTGAGGGCTCGTAACGCCGAAAGGCGGTACTCTATGTCGAGCGTCTTGCCACTGCGGAATAGCTCTTTCTGAGCAGCTACAATATCAATAATCTGCTCGGTTGGTCTATTTGTGATAGCCATTTTTTCTACAATTTACCCGTAAAGTTATCCATAGAATGGTAAATTTCAAAACCTTTGCCAAAAATAGGTGCAAAAAATAACTGCGGTCATTTGACCACAGCTATTTTTCCGTGAAGAGTAATGATTACTTCTTCTTATCGTAGCGCTTTGCGTAACGGCTCATAAACTTATCCACACGACCGGCGGTATCAACCAACTTCATCTTACCAGTGTAGAATGGGTGCGATGTGTTGGAGATTTCCATCTTATACACGGGATAGGTTTCGCCGTTCACCTCGATGGTC
>JAFVOR010000034.1 GCA_017505725.1 Alistipes sp. | reverse complement strand
TAGTAGTTCATCATCGAGAACATACCCTTCTTCATCTCACCACCATACCAAGTGTTGAGGATAACCTGCTCACGCGACGAGATGTTGAAGACAACTGCAGTCTCCGAGTTGAGGCCGAGCTCAGCGTAGTTCTCAACCTTAGCCTTCGAAGCGTTGTAAACAACGAAGTTAGGCTCGAAGTCTACCAACTCCTCCTCAGTAGGGCGGATGAACATATTCTTAACGAAGTGAGCCTGCCAAGCAACCTCCATAATGAAACGAACCGACATACGAGTGTCCTTGTTAGCACCGCAGAAACCGTCTACAACGTAGAGCTTCTTGCCCGAAAGCTCCTTCTGAGCGATACCCTTCAACACTGCCCACGACTCCTCCGAGCAAGGCTTGTTGTCGTTCTTGTAATCCTCCGAAGTCCACCAGATAGTATCCTTCGAGTTCTCGTCCATTACGATGAACTTGTCCTTAGGCGAACGGCCGGTGTAAACACCTGTCATTACATTAACAGCACCGAGCTCAGTCTCCTGTCCCTTGTCGAAACCGGTCAACTCAGCCTTGGTCTCCTCCTCGAAAAGGAGCTCATACGATGGGTTGTAGATTACCTCGGTAGTGTCGGTAATACCATACTTCAATAAATCTTCTTTCTTGAAAGCCATAGTTTTTAATTATTAATTGTTTAACATCATCTTTCTGACTCAAAATCCCAACTCTGTCGGGAGGCAAAACCGGACCGCATTTGGCAAAGTCCCTATTTCACCGCTGCAAAGGTAGTACATTATTTTTGAATTGTGAAAAAATTAACACAAAAAAATATAATTTTTCTCAATTTGGATATAAGTTTACTTATATGAGAGCATATTTTAACGCTCTAGGTGACAATCACACCAAAAAAGAGGGTGCCCAAGATGGTTGTTGGACACCCTCAGTTTAGACATTTTTCTACGATGGCGTACTGACGAGATAGGAGATGATAGGAATTGATGGGATTTGATGGGATTTGATAGGAGATGACATCCTATTCATTCCTAATTCGTCTCCTATCGTATCCTATCTAATCCTATTTTATCACGCCGAAAGAGCCTTGATCCCTACCCTCGCCAAGAAACTATATAACAAGAGCTATTTTTTTGCCAAGCTAGGCGACAAAACCGCAGCATACTTAGCGTATGTGAGGAGTTTGTTGTCCGACAGTTGGTGAAAAAGTGCCTTGCCACCTTCCCCTCCTATAGAATTTGTATAGCAAGAGCTATTTTTTTGCCAAGCTAGGCGACAAAACCGCAGCATACTTGGCGTATGTGAGGAGTTTGTTGTCCGACGGTTGGTGAAAAAAGAGCCTTGCTAGACAAATTCTCCGTTAATGGGTAAAGACCTTACCATACTGCTTCTCGCGCTTCTCGTAGGCAAGTCGCGATGTGGTTGGATATTTGAGCTTATCGAAATCGGATACAGCGTTGCGAATGTCGGTGAGGAGCATATCGGCCATATCGCGGGTAAAGCCCTGGCGCACAACCACTCGCATCACAAGCATATCCTCGATGCTCTTTGGCATTGTGTAGGCAGGCACCATCCAACCGCTCTGCTGCAAGACAGCCTGAAGGTCGTAGAGAGTCCACTTTGCCGACTTGTCGTAGTCGGGGTCCATATGCCAGATGAAGAGCGGATTGTCGACCTTGTCGGAGTAGTTCTTGAAGCAGTGCATCTTGCCAATCTCGGCGTGGCAGTAGGTGGCGATATCCATCGACTCCTGCTGAATCTGACGGTAGCCCTCAAATCCGTAGCGGATAAAGTTGTAGTACTGACCAAGAATCTGCGCTGCAGGGCGCGAGAAGTTGAGTCCCACCTGCGTAATGTTTGCACCCAAGTAGTTGACACTGAACGACATCTCGGCCGGCAGGCACTTCTTTTCACGCCACACAACCCAGCCCAATCCCGGATACACCAAGCCATACTTATGGCCCGAAGTCGAGATGGAATAAACCCACTTAAGGCGGAAGTCCCACTTCAGTTCGGGCTTGAGGAATGGCAGAATGAATCCACCCGATGCTGCATCGACGTGAATAGCCACCTCGTGGCCCGTATTTTTATTATAGGTATCGAGAGCCTTGTTGAGTGCCTCGACATCGTCGTTGAGACCTGTCCAAGTAACACCCACGATAGGGACTACGCAGATGGTGTTCTCGTCGCACATCTCCACCGCTCTCTTCGGGTCGAGTGTAGGGTGCTCCATCGTGAGTGGCACCTCGCGCATCTCGACGCTCCAGAGCTGAGCAAACTTCTCCCACACCACCTGATAGGCCGAGCTGAGCACGATGTTTGGTTTGTCACAAGGTTTACCCTCCTTCTTGCGTCGAGCCTTCCAGCGCAGCAGAGCGGCTACACCACCCAACATACACGCCTCAGACGAGCCGATGCCAAGGGCACCCGACTTCCACTCCGCCTTCTCGGGGGTGTTCCAGAGGTTGGCAACGATATTGATGCAACGACCGCACATCACCGCCACACGAGGATACTCGGTCTCATCGATGTAGTTGATATTGACCGCCTCGTTCATCAACTTAGTGGCGTAGTCGTCCATATAGGTGGTGACAAAGGTGGCGAGATTGAGGCGAGGCTGAGTCTGCGGATAGGTCTCATCCTTAACCATCTTGTAGGCCACCTGTGGCGAGGTTGGCATCTCGGGAATCTTGTCGGTAGGTGCAGCTGTAAGTCGTGCATCGTGAATCGGTTTAGCGCATTTTTTCTCTTTCATATCAGTAGTTATTTTAAGATTATACACCACATCCTCAAGCACAAACTATACCAATCTATATATACTGGGCCGCGTATATATAAATTGATATATGTGTGTTACCTATCCCCCAAACCCTGCCATTTATTAAAATATGGTAAATTTATTGAGAAAAACGATCTTATTTGAGGGGGAACAACTCTATTATTACCTAAGTTTTATTATCTTTGCAGAGATATGAAGCGAATTGTAACCATACTGATAGCCTTTGCGGTGCTTGTTTCGTGCGGCGGAGCAGGGCGCAAAGTGGCTGCTCCTCAGGCAGTAGAGCCGCAATTCTACACCTACAGAGTGGTGGCGGAATACCCCCATTCGCGCACAAGTTACACGCAGGGATTACAGTTTATCGATGGCGAATTGTGGGAGGGCACAGGCGAGTATGGCCATTCACGCCTAATGCGTACCGACCTCGCTACGGGCAAGATTTTGGAGAAGAGCGAAAACCCGAAGGATGAGTTTGGCGAGGGCATAACGCTCTTGGGCGACAAGATATATCAGCTCACCTGGCTCAACGGAAAGATGCACATCTACGACCGCAAGAGTTTGGCACACCTCGCCACCCACATCTACAAGGGCGAGGGTTGGGGACTCACCACCGACGGAGCAAAGCTCTATATGTCGGACGGTACGCACGCCATACGGGTCATCAACCCCGAGACCTTGCAGCAGGAGCGTCGTTTCGGAGTCACCTTGCGTGGCGAGTCGTTGCAGAATATCAACGAACTGGAGTGGATCGATGGCAAGATATGGGCCAACATCTACACCACCGACTATATCGCCATCATCAATCCCGAAAACGGAGTTGTCGAGGGGGTTGTAAATCTCTCGGGCATACTCCCGACAACGGAGCGTGACTACAAGACAGATATCCTCAACGGCATAGCCTACGACAAGGCCACTAACCGCATCTTCGTGACTGGAAAGAATTGGAGTAAACTATTTGAGATAAAGATCATAGCGCAATGATTTCGGCAATAGAATTTCGCAGACATCTGCACCGCCATCCCGAACTCTCGTTCGAGGAGGAGCAGAGCGCACAATATATCGAAAAGTGTCTCACCGAGGCGGGCATTTCGCACTCACGCATAGCCAATACGGGCGTTTTGGCGAAGATTGAGGGCAAGGGCAACCTCTCGAAGGCGGTGGTTTTGCGTGCCGATATCGACGCACTACCCATCGAGGAGCAGACGGGCTTGGAGTACGCATCGCAAAACTGCGGCGTGATGCACGCCTGCGGACACGACATCCACGCAGCGGTACTCTACGGCGTGCTGATACGACTCGCCGAGAGGCGCGATTTCGAGGGTACGATTTTCGGCATTTTCCAACCTGGCGAGGAGTGTAACCCCGGTGGCGCATCGAAGGTTTTAGAAGAGCAACCATTTGCAGATTACAATGTCGTTGCTGTGATAGGCGAACACACCGATAGCGGCTTGGAGGTTGGCGAGTTTGGTTTTTGCAAGGGCGAATTTATGGCTGCCAACGATGAGTTACGCTTCCGCGTGCGTGGCAAGGGAGGTCACGCCGCAATGCGTGAGAAGTTGAACGATACGGTGGTTGCAGCATCTCACCTTGTGACGATGCTCAATGCCGTAAACGACGAGAATACTGTCCTTTCGATTGGCAAAATCGTGGCCGACGGAGCAACAAATGTGATACCGGACGAGGTCTATATGGAGGGTACTTTCCGCTGCTTCAGCGAGGAGCACCGCCACACCGTTTGGCAGATTATCGAGGCGGCGGCACAGTCGGTGGATGCGAAGTTTGGCACCTCGACCGAGGTTGACATCAACCACGGATACCCTGCCGTAGTGAGCAACGACGAGCTGGTCGACAAGGCTCTCGCACTCGCATCGGCAAAAGGGCTGACCACCAAGATGTTGGGCAAGCGTTACACCTCCGAAGATTTCGGCTTCTACTGCGTGCAATACCCGTCGCTCTTCTACCGCTTTGGCGTAGGCTCAGCCGCTGGTCGCAGCCACACCTCGACCTTTGCTCCGAGCGAGGAGTCGATTGCAGTAGGTATCGACTTTATGGAAGCGTTGGCGAGGAGTTTATAAGGCGCAAGAATAGAGAATTTAAGGAGTTTAAGGAGTATAGAGAATTTAGTGATGCGCCTATCCCTAAATTCATTAACTTCACTAATCTCCCTAAAAAATAAGGGAGATTGCCACGAGCCTACGGCTCTCGCAATGACGAATATAAAAAATAGCTAAAAGCAAATTTAAGATGAAAGAGAGAAAGACAAAGCGAACACAACCAAAAGGAAAGAGAGGTAAGAAATTAGGTTTTCAGGATCGTGCGGGATTTATCGTGAATATGTTTCGCGAGATGCCCGAGAAGCGATTTACACTCAAGGCGCTCGCAGCAGCGTCAGGAGGTGCGGATCGTGACGGCCGTAACCTTACAAAACATATACTCGACACCCTACTCGAGCAGGGATTTATCGAGGACGAGGGCAAGGGTAAGTACCACCTCAGCCGCAGCAAGATGCCACGCTATGAGGGCGTGGTCGATATGGCGGCATCGGGTGCGATGTATGTGCAGTGCGAGGAGTTGGAGAGCGATGTATTCGTTCATCAGCGCAACACTCGCAACGCTCTGAATGGCGACCGTGTGGAGGTTATCGTAACCCACACCTCACGCAACGGAGCCAAGGAGGGAGAGATTTCAAAGGTCTTGGAGCGCTCGCCACGCTGCTATGCAGGGCGAGTGGAGATTGCATCAAAAACTATGGCGATTGTCGCACCAGACTCACGCAAAATGCCTGTCGATATTGCCATTTCGCTCAAGAAATATCCACACCTCAAGCAGGACGACAAGGTGGCGGTGCGCATCATCGACTGGCGTGAGGGCGACCGATTGCCTCAGGGAGAGTTGGTCGATGTGCTGGGTGCTGCGGGCAACAACGATGCCGAGATGCACGCCATACTGCTCGAGTACAACCTCCCTTACAAGTTCGAGGAGCAGGTCGAGCGAGCGGCAAATGCCATCGATGGTCGCATCACCGAGCGTGATATTGCCGAGCGCAGAGATATGCGAGGAGTGGCTACCCTTACGATTGACCCGGCAGATGCAAAGGACTTCGACGATGCACTCTCGATCCAATCGATTGGCGAGGGTAAGTGGGAGGTTGGTGTTCACATCGCCGATGTAACCCACTATGTGCGCCCCGACTCGACAATCGATGACGAGGCGATAGAGCGAGGCACATCGGTATACTTGGTCGACAGAACAATTCCGATGTTGCCCGAAAGGTTGTGCAACGACCTCTGCTCGTTGCGTCCGCACGAGGATAAGCTCGCATTCTCGGCCATATTCCACATCGACGAGAAGGGCAAGGTATCGCAAGAGTGGTTTGGTCGCACCGTAATCCACTCCGACCGTCGCTTCTCCTACGAGGAGGCACAGGCGGTGATAGAGAGTGGCGAGGGCGATATGAAAAATGAGATACTAACGCTACACAACCTCGCTCAAACACTCCGCAAAGAGCGTTTCCGCAAGGGTGCGATTGCATTCTCTCGCAGAGAGGCGAAGTTCCACCTCGATGAGAAGGGACACCCTACGGGTGTATATTTCAAGGTGCAGAAGGAGGCAAATCAGCTTATCGAGGAGTTTATGCTTCTGGCCAACCGTCGTGTGGCGGAGTTCTGCGCCAAGGCGCACGGAAAGGAGCGCACGATGATATTCCGTGTTCACGATGTGCCAAACAGCGACAAGTTCGAGCGATTCCGCTCGTTCATCCTCCGCTTTGGCCACATCTTCAAGTCGCCAATCGAGAAGGGCAACGCCGCAGCCAAGGAGCTGAACAAGTTGCTCGCCACCATCAAGGGTAAACCCGAGGAGAATGTGGTTTCGACACTCGCCATCCGCTCGATGGCAAAGGCGGTCTACACCACCGACAACATAGGTCACTACGGCTTGGCATTCCCATACTACACCCACTTCACATCGCCTATCCGCCGCTATCCCGATATGATGGTGCACCGTCTGTTGCAACGCTACCTCGATGGCAAACGTTCGGCCGACAAGGATATGCACGAGTCGCTGTGCGTGCGCTGTTCCGAGCGCGAGGTTATTGCCGCCGAGGCGGAGCGAGCATCCATCAAGTACAAGATGGTGGAGTATATGGCCGACAAGATTGGCGAGGAGTTCGATGGTCAGATTTCGGGCTTGAGCGAGTGGGGCATCTTCGTGGAGTTGGAGAATTCGATTGTCGAGGGTATGATGCTGATGCGCGACATCCCTGGCGACTACTACCAATTCGACGAGGAGCGTTACGAGGTCTACGGACACGCCACAGGCAAGGTCTTCACCATTGGCGACAAGGTGCGTATCCGTGTCAAGAGTGCCGACCTGCGCCGACGATTGCTCGATTTTGAGTTTGTAAGAACACTATAACATAAAACTATAACACTATGAAAAAACTTTTAATCGCACTTATTGCTGTTGCGTTGTTGCCCGTAGCGGCTGAGGCGCAAGAGTATGTCAAGACATTCACTGCTCAGCAACAGTATGACGCGCAGTACAAGGAGGCGGAGATGAAGTACGCCTTCGAGGAGTACAAGGGTAGCCACAAGTCGTGGCACAAGAAGTTCTACAACGAGTTGGAGGAGTTGTTGGGTATCACATCCTTGAAGGAGCGTTACAAGAACTTTGTTCCAAAGGCGGAGCTCCTCAGCACCGAGGATATCGGTTTCGCTACTCGCGAGAGATGGCAGATTTGGACCGAGCCTACAATGATTATCCCTATGGTAATCACTCGTCCGAAGAACTGTAGTGGCAAGATGCCTATCTGCATCACTCCACAGGGCCACAACAGAAACCCTGAAGTCTACTCGGGTGTGATAGCCGTCAAGGGTGACAGCTTAGCAATCGCTACAAAGGATGCCGATGTGGCATTGCGTGCAGCAAAGCTCGGTTTCATCGCAATCAACCCTACTACTCGCGGCTTCGGAAAGACTCGTCACCCCGATGCTGTCAGAAAGGATCGTCCGCACTCGTGCCAATACTATATGCAGCGTGGTATTCTCACAGGTCGTACCCTCATTGGTGACCGTGTGTGGGATGTTATGAAGATTATCGACTGGGCACTCGAAAACTTGCCTGTTGACACCGACCGCATTGTGGTTACGGGCAACTCGGGTGGTGGCACCGTGACACTCTACGCAGGTGCTATGGATCGTCGCATCACGCTCTGCGCTCCAAGTTCGTGCTTCTGTTCGTTCGAGGCGAGCATAGGCACAATTCACCACTGCCCTTGCAACCACATTCCATACATTATGGACCTCTGCAATATGGGCGATATCGCAGGTTTGGTAGCACCTCGTAAGCTCCTCATCATCAATGGCGACAAGGACAATATCTTCCCTATCGGCCCTGCACGCGAGGAGTTCAAGACCACAAAGGCTGTATACGAGGCGTTTGGCGTTGCCGAGAACTGCGAGATGTATGTGGGTGATGGTCCTCACCGCTACTTCTGGGCAGGTTTCAGCGACTACTACAAGCGTCACTTCTAACTCCCGACTATGGTGTTGCAATCAATTATAGAGAGAGCACTCGCGGGGGAGCACATCTCCCGCGAGGAGGCTTTGCGTCTATGGCGTGAGGCTCCGTTGCACCTCTTGGCATCGGCAGCCGACCATCTGCGTGCCGAGAAGGTTGCCGACCCCGAGGTGGTAACCTGGCAGATAGACCGCAACATCAACACCACGAATGTCTGCGTGTCGGGGTGTCGATTCTGCAACTTCCACTGCAAACCACACCAGACAGAGCGTCACTTCATAACTCCGATAGAGGAGTATATCCGCAAGACCGAGGAGATGTTTGCCCTCGGTGGCGACCAACTTCTCCTTCAGGGCGGTATGCACCCGAGGCTCGGTATCGAATATTACGAAGAGCTCTTCCGCGCGCTCAAAGAGCACTTCCCTACCCTACGCCTCAATGCACTCGGTGCACCCGAGGTGGCACACATAGCCAAGATCAGTAACATCACTACGCAGAGGGTGTTGGAACGACTTGTCTCGGCAGGACTCTCGTCGTTGCCGGGTGCCGGAGCCGAGATATTGGTGGAGCGTGTACGCAAGATGATCTCGCCCGCTAAGCCAAGTGCCGAGGAGTGGTTGCGCGTGATGCACGAGGCACACCTGATGAATATACCTACCACCGCAACGATGATGTATGGTCACATCGAGAGCATCGAGGAGCGTATCGAGCACCTCATCCGTCTGCGCGACCTGCAGGCAGAGTGCCCCGAAGGGAACTACGGATTCACCGCCTTCATACCTTGGATATTCCGCTCGGAGGGGACACAACTCGAGCAGATGGGCTACTCAACCCACTTCTCGCCAAACGAATATCTGCGTCTGATAGCCATAGCACGCCTTGTGCTCAACAACATACGCAACATTCAGGCATCGTGGCTCACCGTAGGCAAGCAGACCGCACAGATGGCACTCCACAGCGGAGCCAACGATATGGGTTCGATAATGATTGAGGAGAATGTGGTATCGTCGGCCGGTGCACACAACCGCTTCGACCGCGAAGGTATCTGCACAGCCATTCGCGAGGCAGGTTTCACGCCTCGTCTACGAAATCAACTCTACGAATACAGGGATTAACTCTTTTGGGGGACTATCCCAGCGCAACATCCAAAATCATCATCAGCGCAAAGCCAATGGCAAAGGCGATGGTGGGGATATTGGAGTGTTCGCCATCTTGTGATTGGGGGATAAGCTCCTCGACCACAACATAGATCATTGCACCTGCAGCAAAGGCGAGCATATAGGGCAGTGCACCTGTAATCTGCTCGACACAGAGGATGGTCAAGAGCGCCGAGACAGGCTCGACTACACCCGAGAGTGCGCCATAGCCGAAGGCACGACCACGCGAAAGACCCGAGGAGCGAAGCGGAAGCGAAATAATGGCTCCCTCGGGGATATTCTGAATTGCCAAACCGATGGCAAGAGCCAAACCGCCACCAAGCGAGAGTCCCACATCGCCCGTCAAAGCTCCTGCTGCCACCACACCCACAGCCATACCCTCAGGGATATTGTGGAGAGTCACCGCAAGCACAAGCATCGACGAGTTGCCCAACTTGCTCTTGGGGCCCTCGGGCGTTGTGCTATCGGGATGGAGATGGGGAATAAAGGTATCGAGCGCAAGCATAGCAAAGACACCGAGCATAAAGCCCACCACGGCAGGCACCCACGCCAGGTTACCCATATCGGCAGACTCCTCCATAGCGGGAATAAGCAGCGACCACACTGAGGCTGCCACCATCACACCCGAAGCGAAGCCGAGCAGTGTGCGGTGGAGGCGTTGCGCCGAACCCTTGCCCACGAAAAGTACTGTGGCAGCACCTATTACGGTGCCGAGCAGAGGGATAACAAGTAGTGGCAGTATCTCTGTATAGCTCATAATCGACATTATTTCAACTGCAAAGATAGCAAAATGGATGCAAAAACCTAACCTTGACGCTCCGATTTTGGTGCTCCGTTGTGAGTGCCGCTGCGTTGAAGCTTTCGCACATACAATCGACCCTTGCTTACGGCAAAGAGGTGATTGCCGGCAAAAGCGATGGTGTCGATAGCGCCACCCGGAAGCGAGAGTATTGTTCGCACTCGACCATTTTGGTCGCATACCTGAATGCCTACAGCCGAGGCTACATAGAGATAACCCGAAGCGTCGTATAGAATCTGCCCGGCATCGGCATAGAGAAAGTAGAACTGCTGGCCATATTCCAACTTGTCGCCATTGTTGATGTAGCTCCACACCCAATTACTGCCTTCGACGCGCTTTGCTGTGTGCGCTCCGCCCGGATAGAGTGCGGTGTAGGGGTCGTTCAATGCGATTTTGCCCTTTGCCTTGGTGCGTGTGCCGTCAATCGAGATGAATACCTTCGACTTGCTCGATTTCAAGAGAACTTTCTCCTCGGAGTGAGGGTGTAACATCGCACCTTGTGGTATCCCCTCGCCAATGCAACGCCACTCTTCGCCCTCAACGAATATCGAAGCTACGGTCTTGCTCTGGCTCTTGCCCTTTTTGGGGAGTTCGGGCCAACCCTCGAATAGCCAGCGCACCACATCAGGCATTATGGCACGGGCGTTTTTCGACGAATGTCCGCCCTCGCCCCACGAGTGGCGCACCTCGTAGCCTGCGAACTGCAAAGCCGAGAGCATCAGATTGTTATACTCTAACCAGCTTCCAAAGAGCGGATTCCAAGTGTCCTTGTCATTGTCCTGTAAGAATACTCTGATTGGTCGTGGCTCACACTTGCGGATAAGTGCGGGATATTGGTCGCCACCACGGAACGATACGAATGTTCCGCACGAAGAGTAGACGCGCGAGAATAGATCGGGGCGTTGCCACGCCACATTGAAGGCGCAGATGCCTCCGCTGCTGTTTCCATATATTGCACGGTCTGTGGCTCTATCCGAAATCTTAATTGCGCGACCATCTGAGGTTTTATGCTTGCACACCGCAGGCAAAACCTCTCGTTCGAGAAACTCGGCATAACGACCATCCATTCTGTCGAGCTCATTGCTGCGGTTGTAGCGCACGGCATTACCCTCAGTGTCGCGAATCTGACCTGGGCTGACAAATACTCCGATGATGGTTGGAATATCACCGTTGGCTATCAGTTTGTCAAGTATGTCGAGCATAAAACTACCGCCCGACATCGATACCCAAAGAGACGCCGGAGCCTTACCGTCGTACTGCTGTGGCACATAAATCGAAACATTACGTACGGTACCCGGATAGATCTCCGAATTATCCATTCTAAATGTGATTACCTCGCCATTGTGCGCATTGGCACAAAGTGGAAGAATCGCAAAACAGAGCGATATCGCTATCGCCATCAGATATCTCTTCATACTTGGATATAATTTACAAGAGTTACTCGATAAGACCATCAGGCAGAACAAACTTGATGGTACGAGCCTCGAAGTCTATCGCAACGATAAACTCCTCGACTGCAGGGACAAGATGGCGCTTGCCCTTGAGTTCGATCTCGAAGAGGGGGTTGAACTCGTTGTCATAGAAGTCGACAATCTCGCCCTTGGAGCGGCCTACACGCACGGTGAAGCCGATGAGGTCGTCGAAATAGAACTCGTCGCTCTCCGCCTCCTCGACCTCGAGCATAAGTTCGTGGTCGAGAATCATCTCAGCACGCTTCTCGGTGTCGATATCGGCAAATGCAACGACTGCGCTGCGCTGACCACGACGAGCAAATGAATCACAAAAAAGAGGAACTACCAACTCCTCCACTTTCGTGAAGAAGGGTTGTTCCTCCCAATTGAAGTTGTCGGGCAGAGTGTCGTAGAGGTTTATGACAACCTCTCCCTTTACTCCGAAGAGCTTGGTTATGCGCCCTACCGTCAACATCTTTTGACCTACTCCTCAGCAGGTGTCTCGGTTGCCTCCTCAGCTGGAGCCTCTGCAGCCTCTGCAGCTGCAGCAGCAGCCTCAGCCTCAGCAGCAGCCTTGCGCTCTGCGATAGCAGCAGCACGAGCATCCTTAATTGCAGCCTCAGCGGTAAGGCGAGCCTTCTTGTCAGCCGACTTAGCAGCCTCCAACTTGTTAACCTTAGCGGTTACCTTGCCCTCCTTCTCACCAAGCCACTTGTTGAACTTAGCCTCAGCATCGCTCTCAGAGAAAGCGCCCTTAGCTACGCCACCGAGCAGGTGTTTCTTGTACAACACGCCCTTGTACGAGAGAATCGCACGGGCAGTGTCAGTAGGTTGTGCGCCCTTCATTAACCAACCCAAAGCTTTCTCGAAGTTAAGGTCGATTGTAGCAGGATTCGTGTTTGGGTTGTAAGTACCCAACTTCTCGATAAACTTACCATCACGTGGCGCTCTGCTATCTGCAGCAACGATGTGGTAGAATGCATAGCCCTTCTTACCGTGTCGTGCCAAACGAATTTTAACAGCCATAATGCTATAAAATTTTAATTGTTAATAAATGGTTTTCACTAACCCACAATAGGTTAATCGGCTGCAAAGGTACGAATAAAATTCGAAAATCAAAATGCAAAATGCAAAATTCAAAAACGAAAAATCAAAAATCACTCAAAACTCCTATCTCGACCCCGCCTCTTCGCGTGCGCGTGAAGAAATAAAGGTAGAGCCTTGAGCGTGGCGGCAAGGTCTGCAAAGAGTCTATGGTCGAGGTTGGCACGCCTGGTCACAACAAGCGCAAATTGCACCACCAGCAAGAGTGCCGAGAGCGCAACCACCATTCGCAAGCTACCCCACACAGCCGCCAGGAGTGTGAGCAACGAGGAGAGCAACGCCAGGTAGAGTGGCAACGACGACTGCTGCCGCCGCCACACACGCTGCAAGGTGCTAAGCAGGTGATAGTCGCTCTCGCACACCTCCACCACGAATGAGAGCCGATAGAGCCTTGCGCCGCAGATTCTGCTCGCCACAAAGACGACCGCATCGAGAATCTCCCTGTCGGAGAAGCGATGGCGCAGTTGGCGAACTCCCTCATCGTCGAGCTCCTCGCGCGACATCAGCAACGAGGCGATATGCTCGATACACTGCACACGTCTCTGCCTCGACGAGCGACGGCGTGCGGAGCAAGCCACCTCGGTAGCTACCGCGACAGCGGGGAGTGCAAGAGCCAGGACAAGTGTCGTCATACCAAGTCGCTGTAAGGGGCTGACACCTTGCCATAGAGTCTCTCGGGGGCTACGGGCAAGGCTATAATCTGGTTGACACCCGCATCGAGCAACGCCACCGCACCCTCCTCGGAGAGGTTGTGCGAGAGGACAAATATCTGCGGCAACGACTCTATGCCCCGTATCTTGGTCACAGCCGCCCTATCGTGAAGCAACATCTCGACATCGTCGGTCAGCACCAAGTCGTACTTCACCGCACGACACGCCCTGAAAAGTTCCTCGCGCGAGGCAATAGGCACAAAAAGCGCCTCGATATCGGAGAGCATACCACGAATCAACGCCCTCATCTCGGCCAGAGCCGAATGGATAACAATTTTCCTCATAGCACTCAAAAAACAGACCTCTCTAACTATCCAAAAATATGCCAAAGGGGAGAGAATGGTCCGCAGGAGTGTTGTTTGTTTATGAAAATCTTTCTAAATTTGCAGTGCTACCACAAAGTTGTAGTGTAAAACAACAAGCTATGAAGAGAATGTTTTATCTGTTGACAGCACTTTTTGCATTGCTGTTCGTGTCGAGTAGCTCGGCATATCCAACCAGGCGCACCGATCGTGCAATCAAACAAGTTTTGCAGGAGTTTCAGGCTGTGGGTATCTCGGCTGCCGTAGTTAAGGATGGCAGGATTGTCTATAACAAGTCGTTCGGTGTCAAGGATCTGGAGAGCAAAGCACCGCTCCGCAATGAGCATCTTATGCGTATAGCCTCAATCTCGAAGTCGTTTACGGCAACTGCGCTGATGCAACTTGTCGAGCAGGGCAAACTCACACTCGAGAGCGACGTGAGCGAGCTGATTGGCTTCAGGATTCGCAACCCTCGTTTCCCCGACACGCCTATTACATTGAAGATGCTCCTGTCGCACACCTCGAGCATCGGCAACAAGGGCGACTACTTCACCCTCGACCGCATCAACCCCGCCCTCAGCGGAGATTGTGCCGAGGCATATCTTGAGGACAAGCCCGGTACCAGATATTGCTACTCGAACTTGGGATTGAATCTCGCAGGTGCGATTGTCGAGAAGGTTTCGGGCATCCGTTTCGATGAGTATGTCAAGCGCAATATCATCGACCCGCTGGGGCTCTATGGCGGTTTTAATGTCGATGCACTCGATGCGTCGAGGTTTGCCAGCCTCTACCGATACAACAAAAGCAAGGGGGCACTTGTGAAGTCGGTCAATGCCTACAAAAGCACTGCCGACAAGATGCCGACATATGTTTTGGGATATTCTGCTCCGATATTTTCGCCTACGGGAGGTATGAAGATTACGGCGCACGACCTCGCCATCTATATGATGATGCATATGAATTATGGCGAGTACAATGGTGTTCGCATCATTTCGGAGAGTAGCTCCAAGATGATGCAGACTCCCGTATGGAAAGGCAAGGCTCGCTATGGTCTCTGCCTGAAGGAGTATACCAACTACATCAACGACGAGAGGTGCAAGGGCGAAGGCAGAACACCTATCGGCCACTCGGGTAGCGCATATGGATTGAAGAGTATTATGATATGGAGCCCTGCCGACGGTTGGGGCGTGGTTGCAATGATTAGCGGCTATTCGAATAATCGCAAAAAGGATATTGTGAAGAGCCTGGTCAACGCCATCTACGAGGCCGGCATAAAGGAGTAGCGAGAGGGGGGGGGGGGGATAATGCAAAATGCATAATGCAAAATGCAAAATGCGAAATGCAGAACCGACGCAC
>JAFVOR010000033.1 GCA_017505725.1 Alistipes sp. | reverse complement strand
GTCAGCGATAATCTTCATCGAGAACTTTGGAGGATAGATATAGGTGTTACGCACCATAAACTCCTTCAAGATATCGTTCTGGATGGTACCTGCCAACTGATCGAGTGTGCAACCCTGCTCCAAACCTGTAACGATGTAGAACGCGAGGACAGGAAGAACTGCACCGTTCATAGTCATCGACACCGACATCTTGTCGAGTGGAATACCGTTGAACAACACCTTCATATCCTCAACCGAGCAGATCGACACACCAGCCTTACCTACGTCACCTACTACACGTGGGTGATCGGCATCGTAGCCACGGTGTGTTGCCAAGTCGAACGCTACCGAAAGACCCTTCTGACCTGCAGCAAGGTTACGACGATAGAAAGCGTTAGACTCCTCGGCAGTCGAGAAACCTGCGTACTGACGGATGG
This sequence comes from Alistipes sp., assembly GCA_017505725.1. Classification (GTDB taxonomy): domain Bacteria; phylum Bacteroidota; class Bacteroidia; order Bacteroidales; family Rikenellaceae; genus Alistipes. The sequence continues at coordinate 19,785 of JAFVOR010000033.1, read as the reverse complement.
TCCAAGGACGCATTACATACATAGTCGAGTATGGACCACGCAAGAATGGTGCAAGACCTGCTGCGTAGTTAAGGTGCTCCATACCCTCCAAATCTGCCGCAGTGTAGTTATCCTTAACGGGTATCTGCTCGGCAGTGAGCCAAGGCTCCTTCGCCTCAGCATTGCAAGCAGCTGCGCCACCTGCATATTTCAATTCTGCAAATTTTGCTCTCATTTTCATTTCCTCCTATCGATTAGATACCCATCTGTGCCAAGTAGCCCTTCAAAGTCTCAAGGACATTGCTCTTGACGCTGATGAAGTTGTTAATACCCTTCGACTGCAACTCCTCGGTGCAAGCAGGTGCGCCCGCTACGACAAGGATAGCCTTGCCACCGAGCAACTCCTGTACCTTTGGAGCTACCTCTGCGTAGTCGTCGTCCGAAGCACATACAACTACGATCTCAGCCTTCGATGCGAGTGCTGCCTCGACACCCTCCTCAACAGACTTGAAGAAGTTGTTGTCGATAACGCGAATACCTGCGCAAGCGAAGAAGTTGCACGAGAACTGTGCGCGAGCACGAGCCATAGCCAAGTTGCCGCAAGTGAGCATAAATGCCTTAGGCTCCTTACCGCTACGGTCTACGCCCAAACGCATCGACTCGAATGCCATAGCACCACGATATGGGGTGATAACATTCTCGCCCTCAACACGGGTTACAGCCTCTGCTGATACGGCAGCGTCAGCAACCTCGGTAAAGTTAGGATACTGGTTTGCACCAAGCAAAATCTGACGGCGAGTTGCTACAGCCTTGTCCTTTGCAGCAGCCGAAGCCTTCACGCGCTCAACGATGAAGCCAGCCTTGAGAGCCTCCTCGTAGCCACCCTTCTCCTCAACCTCGAGGAAGAGTTTCCAAGCCTCGTTTGCGATGGTGTTAGTCAAGTTCTCGATGTAGTACGAACCACCTGCAGGGTCGATAACCTGGTCGAAGTGCGACTCGTGCTTGAGCAAGAGAGACTCGTTACGAGCTATACGATACGAGAACTCCGATGGCTCGGCATACGAGTGGTCGAACGGAAGAACCTCCAACGAGTGTACGCCTGCGATAGCAGCCGACATAGCCTCGGTTGTACCACGCAACATATTCACATATGGGTCATAAGCGGTCTGGTTCCAAGCCGATGTGCGTGCGTGTGCGTAGAGCTTGCACGAGCAGTTGCAAGCAGGCTCATACTGCTTAACGATGTTAGCCCACAACATACGAGCGGCACGGAACTTTGCCATCTCCATAAAGTAGTTCGAAGTAACTGCGAACGAGAAGCGAATCTTACGAGCCACCTCATCGACGGTGCAACCCTCCTCCATCAACCACACGAGGTAGTCGTGAGCGGCAGCCAACGAGAATGCCAACTCCTCGACGATAGTCGAGCCGGCATCCGAGAAGTTGTGACCCATAACGGTGATTACACGCACCTTCTTGTACTCCTGAGTAGCCTTAACGAGCGAAACTACAGCCTCGCAGTCGCAGCAAGCACCCTTCACGGTCATACCCTTAACGAGTGGATCGAGAGCGATGTTAAGACGGAGCTCAGCCTTCGCTACACCATTAGCCTCGGCATAAGCCAAGATCAACTCGCCTGCCTTTGCAGCATACTTGCCACATACGGTTACATCCACTGCAGGGAGAACGATACCGGCCAAGAGAGTTGCGATGCTCTCTGCGGTAGGCTCTACCTCAGCCTCGCAGAAGCAGAAACCGAGCGAATCAACACCCGACTCCAACATTGCAAGAGCGGTAGCATTTGCCTCCTTAGGGCACACCACTTTGATGGTCTGGTGAGTGAGCCAAGTGTTATCGGTGCTCACGCCACGCAAATAAGGAAACTCACCGGCACCTGTGCCAAGTGTCTCAAGACCCTCAAGGTTCTCGGCGCGGTAGTATGGACGAAGGTTGAAACCCTCGTTTGTACGCCATACCAACTTACGCTCGTAGTCGGCACCTTTGAGGTCGGCAGTTATCGCAGCCTCCCACGCCTCGGTCGAAACCGGTGGGAACTCAGCGAACAACTTTTCACGATTGTTTGTTGCCATAATGTTTTTGTTAGAATTTGGTTTAGGATAAAAAAATATGTTAATTTTTCTTTCTGTCGTCTAAAAGCGTGTAAATATACGAAATATTTTCGAGCTTGCCATAAAATTTAATTAAAAATTAAAAATTAATTCGATTTGAGGGGTAAGGAGACTCCGAAGGTCCATTGGCCATTAGCCATTAGCCGTTAGCTTTTAAGGGTGGTTAAGGGTATTAAGGGTATTAAGGGTATTAAGGGGAAAATTAAAAGCGCCTAGCGCACCCTTAATAGCCCTTAATAACCCTTAATAACCCTTATCTCGTTGCGCCGTGATGCCCTTCGGAGTTCCCAAAAACCGTAACAGCGTAACAAGGGCGATATGCCTGTTACGCTGTTACGGATTCGGTTACCCTCTCGATTACTCTTTGTAGTGGTGTTTGTAGCCTTTCACCTTTTGCCAAGCACCGCGAGTAAAGTCGGGCACTGCAACAGGCACAGAGCCATTCTCGAGAGATATACCACTCAAGGCCACTACACAACTCCACTCGGCGAGGTCGTAGACATCCATATCGAGAGGCAGACCATTGCGCAGACAGTAGACAAGGCGGTAGTCGAGAATATAGTCCATACCTCCGTGTCCGCCCACCTTCTTGGCCATCTCCTCGGTCTCGATGAGGATTGGGTGGCGATACTTCTCGAGCAGAGCATTTCGCTCGGCATCAGGCATAAACTTGTGAGCACCAAGAGTATTCGGATTGACCCCCTCCTCCACGTGCGAGCCTATCATCATATTCTCGGCAGGGTACTTCTCGACATAACCATTCGTGCCGACCAACGAGTAACCACGATGGTATGGACGCGGTGTTACGACATTGTGGAAGAGGTTGATAACCTTGCCATTGACGGTGCGGATGAAGGTCGAGGTCTGGTCGCCATTCTTGAACTCCTCGGGACGCTCTCCCGTTGCATCGGCATAGAGCTCACGACCCACCACAGCCTTGGTATCAACCGACACGAGGAAGTCAAGGCGGTCACCTCGGTGGATATTGAGAAGCTGACACACAGGGCCGAGTCCGTGAGTCGGATATGGGTCGCCACGGAAGATTCGCATACGCTCCACACGCCAACGAGGATCGGGCTTGCGAAGCAATCTATCGAGGCAGTGAACATAGCCTCCCGTAGCGTGAAGAATCTCGCCAAAGAGCCCCTGTTGCGCCATATTGAGGATAGTCATCTCGTAGTAGTCGTAGACGCAATTCTCGGTCATCATACAGTGGCGACGTGTGCGCTCCGATGTATCGACCAACTGCCACAACTCGTCGATAGTCATCGCAGCAGGCATCTCGACAGCCACGTGCTTACCGTGCTCCATTGCATAGACCGCCATCTCAACGTGTGTCATCCACGGGGTAGAGATATAGACAATATCAATATCATCGCGCTCGCAAATAGCCTTCCAAGCATCCTCCGAGCCGGTATACTCCACCGCCGGATGACGACCTGCCTCCTTGAGGTAGCCCTGCACCAAGTCGATGCGCGACTGCTTCAGATCGCAGATGGCTACGATGTCGGTATTCTCAATCTGAGCCCAGCGCTTCGGGGCTGCCGCACCTCTGTCGCCAAGACCTATAAATCCGACACGGACAACATCAATCGGCTCAGCAGCAAAGAGCAACATATCCTCCTGGCCCTTAGGGCGTTCAGGCGTTTTTAACACAATGCGGCCATCGACCATCTTGTAGGGTTTGCCGCTATCACAGCCAACTGCCACAAAGAGCAGAGCAAGGAGAGGCAAAAACAAAAGATTTCTGATCTTCATAATAGTTCTATTCTATAAAGGTTAGTTTTGCACTACACAAATGTACTACAAAAATGGGAAAGAGCGAACAAATTCTAAAAATTATTCACTACCTTTGCTCTAACAAAAAAAATGGAGTCAATGAAAAAAGTCCTCTTTACAATCGTCTTCTCGATGCTAAGTATAACTAATATAGTAGCACAGCAGAAGATTCCCGACACCCACCTCACAAGTAATGTCGTAGCGGCACGTCGCACCGAGATAACCCTGCCCAAGGTGAATGGCTACACCTGCTATAAGGCAGATTTCCACACCCACACGATCTTCTCGGATGGCGATCTCACACCCCGTCAGCGCATCCGCGAGGCGTGGCACGACGGATTGGATATTCTCTGCCTGAGCGACCACCTCGAATATCGCCGACAGGAGCAGGGTATGCTCAACGCACTTGCCCCTTACAATGCCGATGGCAAGCCCTACACCTACTACCCTGCCAACATCGACTATGTAAATAGCAACCGTACAATGGGCGTGATGTGCAACTTCGACGCTATATACGACGAGGCAAAGGCTTTCATCGAGGGCGAAGGGTTGCCACTTATGCTCGTCAAGGGCATCGAACTCTCGCGTGAACCGTTCAAGCTCGGCCACTTCAGTGCGCTCTTCGTGAAGGATATTTCGAGCCTCTACAACCGCGACATCAAGCAAGCGTTACGAAATGTACACGCTCAAGGCGGACTCGTCATCCACAACCACCCTGCCTATCGTCGCACCACAAGCGACAAGTCGAATGAGCAGGCCGAACTCTACAACGAAGGATTGATTGATGGTGTAGAGATTGTCAACGATATGACCTTCTACCCCAAGATGATTCGTCGCGCCATCGAGGAGGATCTCATTATGATTGGCGCATCGGATATTCACCGCCCTACAGCCGAGACCTACGGTTTCAGAGGGCACTTCCGCACAATGACATTCATTTTGGCAAAGGAGTGCACAGAAAAGGCCATACGCGAAGCCCTCGAGAAGCGTCGCACTATAGCCTACTCGGGCGATCAACTTATGGGCGAGGAGGGACTCCTCTCCGACTTTTTCAATGCTGCCATCGAGTGCCAAGTGCTGCGCAAGGATAAGAGCAAGCACTCCCTGCAACTTCGCCTCCACAACTCATCATCCATCACTTTCCGCATCGCCCACAATGGCGCAATCTACGAGGTAGAGCCCTTCAAGTCGGTGAATCTGACCTACAAGGGCGCAACGCCAAGATTCACTATCGAGAATATGTGGCACATCGACTACCAACACCCCACCATCGCAGTCGAGATTGACAAGTAAAGCATAAGGGCATCCACACGGATGCCTTTTTTTACCAAGCTATTAGTTTTTTATTGAGAGTTGAGAGTTGAGAATTAAAAATAACGAAAGTTAAGGGTGATTAACGGGAGTTAAGGGTGGTTAATGTTTTTTCTTTGCGCTTGTAGCGCTCCCTTAATAACCCTTAATAGCCTTTAACAACCCTTAATTCTGTTGCGCCTTGACCACCTTCGGAGTTCCCATTACCCTTTGTGCTTGTAGCGCATCCTATCAAGCACCGCAGGTGCGAATCCCATCTAATCCTATCAAATCCTATAATCGTTGCGCCGTGACCACCTTCAGAGTTCCCAATACCCAACCCACCCACAACCCAAGAGGGAACAAGGACTCTCCCAAAGCATTGCCGGGTATCGTTTTCGATACCCGTGGTTGGTATGCGACTCTTTGTTTGCGCGGCTGTTCCTCCCTCTGCTGCCGGGTATTGTTTTCGATACCCGTGGTCGGTGTGCGACTCTTTGTTTGCGCGGTTGTTCCTCCCTCTGCTGCCGGGTATTGTTTTCGATACCCGCGTGGCGTGGTGGTACTTTCGATATTATGGCACCCCACTTGGTGCTGGGTATCGTTTTCGATACCTGTGGCTGGTGTGCGACTCTTTGTTTGCGCGGTTGTTCTTCCCTCTGCTGCCGGGTATTGTTTTCGATACCTGTGGTTGTATGGCTATTGCCATTAACCATTAGTCATTGGTGTGCGGTGAGATTAGAGATTTAGCAATGCTATCTATTCTCCCTATTCTCATTAAAATCCTTATGCCCACCCCATATCTCGTGGGTATGATTTTTAATACCTGCGTTTACGCGGTATACCCCTCTTGTTGCCGGGTATCGTTTTCGATACCTAAAACAAGTGCCCCCAAGAGTTTGATAACAAACCTTTGGGGGCACTAAGATATTAGGGAGTTGGCATTACTTCTCGAAGACAAGCACAGCCAAGCCGTACTGTCCGAGGGCAACATTGCCCGTGCCATCGACCTTCGCATCGCCTATGGTTGACGACTCGGCATAGCGGTAGCCGGGCACCGAAATATTGGTTGAGAGAGTCGCCTTGTCGAACTCGTTGGTGACAACAACTGCCACTCGCTTCTCGCCAAAGAAGCCCTTTGCCTGCACCTCCTTGTTCGAGTTCTCGAAGCCCAAGACATCGCGGAAAGTACCGAGCTGCAAGCAGTCGATATACTTATTGCGGATGGCATTGACCTTTGCCAAGTATGCTTGATAGTTAGGGCACTCGTCGATGAGGCTGCGGCAACGATATATCTCGATATCGTTGAGCAAGCCCTTCAACAGAGTCATATTCACACGACGCTCGATATCGGTGTCGTCGCGAATATTTCTATCTGTGAATATAACCTCAGGGAAGGTATAGCGGAACAACTCCGAGAAGTTCTCCTTGCCGTGGCGAATGCCCGTAATATGCACAAAGTCAACCCATTGCGCAGTATAGTCGGCCAACTGCTCTGTTCCGAAGCCGAAATCGGGTTCGTACTTCGACTCGAGATAGCTACGCAGATACTTAAGTGTCTGTCCCTTATCGTAGATCAAACGATTATTGGGGAGAGCATATCCGAGTTTGTTCGACCACGGAATCTTCTGCTGGAAGCCAAATCCGAGCTGATCGTAGAATACCGCATTTGCACCATTGCGGTGAGCGCGGTCAGCCATCTCTATCAGTTTGTCGCGCCATACCTGATGGCGAGTATCTGCCATCACAAAGGTTACGGCTTGATACTCCGCCAACCACGAGCCCAAGCCCGAGAAGCGGTATTGGTCTGCAATCTCCGTTCCCGAAGGGCCCTTGTAGCTAATGCGCTTGCCTTCGCCACTCTTGTAGAACTCGCTCTCGGTATCGATAAGCTGACCATTGTAGTACATAATCAGCTTCTGACCGCTCTTCTTGAACTTTGCGATAGCCTTGCGCCATCCCTCGTCACCGCCTTGTGTGTCATCGGGTGTATAGGCAGGGTTGCCTCTATCCATACCCTCTTTCCACCAACCGAAGGCAAATACCGCATCGGCACTGACGCTCTCGCCAACCCTCTGCATACGGCCATAGAGGTCTGAATATTTGAATAGGTAGTTACCATATTGATGCTTGAAGATGACTCGTTGCCACGACTTCATCTCACGAACCCACTGCGGAGCCTCGTGGTGGTCCCACCAGGTCTCACGAGCCCACTTGCCATACTTATCGGCAGCCTTGTGCCAAGTGCCGCTATATGGCGAGAGGATGTTGCTATCGTTCTGCCACTTCTCGCCGGCAAAGCACTGCGGATACTTGAACATACCGAACTCAAGCTCGGTGAAGTTCCTATCCTTGTCGGCATAGAGTCGCAGACCGTGCCAGGTGTCCTGAATCAGAGCATCGTGGCTACCCACATACAAGCCCTGCTTCTCACCCGCCAAAATGTAGCAGTTCATCGAAGCTGACGCTCCATAGCGGCAGTCATACTGACGGAAAATCTGCGCAGGGGTGCGATACGGAATCTTGTTGCCCTTATCCATAATCGCCTTCCTCACATTCTCGAGCAACCGACCGCCATTCTGCGACAAAATCAGTTTGTGGTCGGCAGGGAGGTCGATATTGCGTACCAACGGATATTGCAACTCACGCACCACGCTATCATCGATGCCATTCTCCACAGCCGATGCAAAGCGGATATTCTCGCCCTCAAGCGAGATGGTCAACAGCAGCTTGATATCCACCTTGTTGCCACGCACAACAAGTTTATCGTAGCCAAGTACAATGCTCTTGCCATCGCACTCGATTTGCGGTTTGGTGTCACCACCAACAATCTCAATCTCCTGCTCATCGCGGGTATCGTAGTAGATACGCCACAAGTAACCGCCCGAGGCGTAGTTGTGTCCCGTAGCGAGGTTGCGCAACTCGATAAGCTCACCACCCTTACCTACAACGACCTTTACCTTGTCGTTCTGCAGAGTAAATGTCTTGGCTGATGCCGAGAGGCAACAAGCCAAAGACAACGCAGTCAAAAACAAAAATAGTTTTCTCATATTTGTAGTTATTTGATTAATCTTGACAAAGATAATAATATTATATGAATTAGACAATGTAGAACAATTAGAATTTATTTGTACATTCAGAAATAAATTTATAAATTTGCAGAGCAATTGCAAGATTGCAGACATATTTGATGAAAGTGTATTCGCTTTTATCCTTGAATGGAAATCTGGAAAATTTCAATGCTACAAGGAGAGCAACACACTCGTCACCGTGTATTGGTGTATTGGCACTTTCGTTGCCCTATACCTACCAATATGGGTGTGGGGTATTGTTTATTTGTAGCATAGGTATTCCAGAACCTCCATTCAGATAAACAAGAATCAGCCTCACACTTTCTTTTTTATATAACGGCCTTGTTCGGGGTTGGCGAGCATCAAAAACTTCACAAAAATGAAAAGATTTTTCCTTTCTCTTTCGGTAGCCGCTGCACTATTCACAAGCTGCGCTACTACAACTTTAATTCAAACAACAGACTATATGGAGTCTTCGGCACGAGTGCTCGAGCCTGAGCAAAGTATGCTTTTGACCCCTTTGATTGCCGACTTACAGGTATCAAGCACCAAGGTTTATTACACCGAAACTGAGGCTTTTGCAAACTTCGAAGTTACTCCTACTCTTCTGCAAAACATCACCGAGTTGAAGAAAATTGCCTTAAGCCGTGCTGCTCGCGCACATAAGGCTGATGTGCTGGTGGGTTCGGCAATCGACGTTGTAACTAAGAATCAACGATTAGAAATCACTATTTCAGGCTATCCTGCCTACTATATTAAGTTCCGTAATGCTAACGACAAAGATGTCGAGTTATTGAAGAGTGTACGACAACTCGAAACCAAAGATGGTGCAACAGTTGTAAATACTCCGACTTCCCGTTTGAATATCCGTACCAACCATACAAAATAGTTTTAGCTATGAAACGATTTTTATTATTATCACTGTTTTTATCGTTATTTTTCGCAAGAACTACATTAGCCCAAAAGAACACCATCAGCGGTGCAATGATAATTCACAATACTGATGTCATCAAGACAAAAAAAGAGATCAGCCGAAATTTATTTCTAATGGGAGAAGCAGGATTGATGGTTGGTGAGATTGGAATAGGCCACGATATTATGCTTACTGCAGGCTATCGTTTCAAGGAGAGATTCGTTGCAGGAGGTGGTATTGGATATTTTGGATGTTATGATTATAGCTATCCAGGATTCCTTATATATGGTTATGGCCGAGCCGATATCTTGAAAAATAGGAAAATAACTCCTTATGCATCGTTCTACCTTGGTGGAAACATACCTTGGGGCGTATATATTTCACCGATGATAGGTGTAAGAATTCCTACATCGAAAAGTATTAAATTTAACATATCTACCGGATATGTTGCGGCATCTGTGATGGAAGATGATGGATGGGAGAGCTATGTATCAAGCAACTGGAGTCTGCGAATTGGTGTTGAATTTTAATCAAACAAGAGTTACTATAGGCGACCACGCAAATCGATTTGCGTGGTCGATTGTTTGTAGCGAAATAGGACAGAATAGGATTAGATATGAGGCGCACCTATAGTGCTGAATGAGAGGCGAAGCAGAGCTTCCTTATAGGATATGCACTCCAAGTAGGCTCGATAGTTTTTTTAAGAAATTTCCCTATTCTATCCTATTAAGCAGTCGCAGACTACGCTTCAATTTGTAAAATTGCGCCTCCTAAAAAGCCTACGCCCACTCCTCACAGGTATCGAAAACAATACCCAAGAATTGAGAGCAACAGACCCCACCCACAAGCTGACACCTTCCCTTACATAGGAGGAGTAAATTTATTTTTGTCGGCTTGCCATTCCCTGTCATTCAATGCTATTCAGTGACCAACGGGAGCGATTGCCATTCATTATCATCCAAAACCATTTTATCGTTTTTCGATAATTCCATAATAGACTTTTGCGATTTCGCAAATCACAATTATCGTTTTTCGATAATTCCAACATTTTTCAACTCGCAAAATCGAAAGTTTTCAGCTTTCTGCTTTCCGTTTTCCGTTTTTCTCCCTATCTTTGCACCATCGGAACAAACAACAGAAAGATATGACTCTTCTACGATTTAAGATGTTCGAGAAGGCGCTCGACCACAAACCGGTCGAGGTGAAGGCCCCTTCGCGCAATCCATCGGACTACTTCGGCGAGATGGTATTTGGTCGTGTGCAGATGCGCAAGTACCTCAACAAGCAGATTTACGAGTCGTTGCTCGACACCATCGAAAACAACACCCCACTCTCGGCAGATATTGCCGATGCGGTGGCGGCAGGTATGCGCCAATGGGCGCTCGAGAATGGTGCAGACCACTACTGCCACTGGTTTCAGCCTCTGACGGGTGGTACAGCCGAGAAGCACGACTCCTTCTCCGAGCCCGATGGCACGGGTGGTATGCTTGAGGAGTTCTCGGGCAAGGTGCTTGTTCAGCAGGAGCCTGACGCATCATCGTTCCCAAGTGGCGGCATCCGCAACACCTTCGAGGCGCGTGGATACTCGGCGTGGGACCCAACTTCGCCAGCATTTATCGTAGACACCACACTCTGCATCCCTACCGTATTTATATCCTACACGGGCGAGGCCCTCGACTACAAGACTCCGCTGCTGCGCTCCATATCGGCAGTATCGGCTGCAGCAACCGAGGTGTGCCGCTACTTCGACCGAGGTATCGAGCGTGTGAAGGTATTCCTCGGATGGGAGCAGGAGTACTTCCTCGTCGACGATGCACTATGGTCGGCACGCCCCGACCTTGTGCAGACAGGTCGCACCCTTATGGGCCACGAGTCGGCAAAGAACCAGCAGCTCGACGACCACTACTTCGGAGCTATTCCGCAGCGTGTGCTCGCCTTTATGCGTGACTTGGAGTATGAGTGTCTCAAGCTCGGCATTCCACTCAAGACACGCCACAACGAGGTTGCGCCTAACCAGTTCGAGCTGGCGCCGATATACGAGGAGGCAAACCTCGCAAACGACCACAACCAGCTGCTGATGACCATTATGGGCAAGGTGGCCACACGCCACCACTTCCGTGTGCTTCTGCACGAGAAGCCTTTCAAGGGCATCAATGGCTCGGGTAAGCACAACAACTGGTCGCTCGGCACAAACACAGGTGTAAATCTCCTCAAGCCGGGTCGCACCGCATTCGAGAACTTGCAGTTTATGACCTTCCTTGTGAATGTCATAGCGGCTGTACACCGTCACAACGGATTGCTCAAGGCCTCGGTGATGAGCGCATCGAACGAGCACCGTCTTGGTGCAGGCGAGGCCCCTCCGACCATCATCTCGACCTTCCTCGGCTCGCAGATTTCGGAGGTACTCGACAAGATGGAGCAGTCGCACGGCGGAGAGGATATCCGCTTCGACTCGAAGAATGTATTCCGTATGGGTGGCTTGACACAGATTCCGTCGCTCCTACTGGACAACACCGACCGCAACCGCACCTCGCCTTTTGCCTTCACGGGTAACCGATTCGAGTTCCGCGCGGTGGGTTCGTCGGACAACTGCGCCGACGCAATGATTGTACTCAACACTGCTGTAGCAGAGGCACTTATCGACTTCCGCAAGCGAGTTGATGCACGCATTGCCAATGGCGAGAAGAAGGACAAGGCCATCTTCGAGGTGTTGCGTGAGATTATCCGCGAGTGCAAGGCTATCCGCTTCGATGGCAATGGCTACTCCGAAGAGTGGCGCGAGGAGGCAATGCGACGAGGCTTGGACTGCGAGACATCGGCACCGCTGGTGCTCGACCGCTACCTCGACGAGGAGAGCATCGCACTCTTTGCCAAGATGGGCATCTACAGCGCAAAGGAGCTTGAGGCCCGCACCGAGATTAAGTGGGAGCAGTATGTTAAGAAGATTCAGATTGAGGCGCGTGTATTGGGCGAGTTGGCGATGAACCACATCGTACCTATCGCATCGCGATACGAAGACATCCTGCTCGACAAGGTGTGGAAGATGAAGCAGATAGGTATGGAGTCGAAGAGCGACACCGATCTGATTCGCAATATTCAGAAGCGCACCTCGCTGATTCAGACCCTCGTGAACGATATGATCGAGGCTCGCAAGGTTGCCAATGTGATTGAGAACACACGCCAAAAGGCTATCGCCTACCACGACACCGTAGCCATCTATTTCGACAAGATCCGCAACGAGATAGACAAACTCGAGGAGGTGGTCGACGACCAGATTTGGACACTACCGAAATACCGCGAGATATTGTTTGTGAAATAATTCACAAACAATATCCAATATCGACAATCTCCCTAAATTCCCCTTTGATAAGGGGGGACTTGTCGCTTCGCTCCCATTAACCTTGTGAAGTAAATTCACAAACAATATCCTAATATCGACAATCAGAACAAGGGCATCCACTCCGATTGCCCTTGTTTTTTCGTTAAAACTATGTTTTACATTTGGCATTTCGGACAAAAATTAATACCTTTGCAAAGATTTCTACAGCACAAACAGATTAACTAATAAAAACCACAATGAAAAGACTGTCAAAACTATTAGTAGCAGCTGTTGCGCTTTTCGCATACGCGTGCGCTACAGACACGACCGAAGACCTCGGTATCGATCTAAATGGTGGCAAGATCGAGATTTCGCTATCGCTTGATGGGACAAGGGTCCACATCGATGGCAAGGTGGGCGATGAGTACCCACTCTTCTGGAGTGAGGGTGACAAGATTGCCGTAAACGGAGTGGAGTCGTCACCTCTTGGCAAGGAGTTCCACGGTGCATCAGCTGCAACATTCACAATCGATGGCGAGAGTGAGTATCCGCGCAGCATCGTATACCCTGCTCCTGCCGAGGGCGTAACTGCGGCAGAGGGTATGCAGGTGGTAACCTTCCCTGCTGTACAGAACTACACTCCTGGCACCTTTGCCGAGGGCGTGGCACCGATGTATGGCTATGTAACCGAGGCAGAGGAGCAGATTGTTATGAAGCACCTCGCAGGTATCGTCTGCATATCGGTGAATGGTAATGGCGAGACCCTGAAGCAGATTTCGCTCACCGTAGCAAGTGGCAAGATTGCGGGTAACTTCGACCTCAACTGCGAAACAGGCAAACTGACCGCTCAGGCCGATGCAACAAATGTTGTGACTGTAGACTTTGGCGAAGGTTTGGTGCTTGGCGAGGAGTTCGTACCTATATATATTGCACTTCCTGCAGGCGCGTATGGCATATGCGACATCGTGCTTACATCGACCACAGGCGAGATGTCGGCTCGCTTCCACAGCGGTCAGCACCCTATCGTAGCGGGCGTTGTCAAGGAGTTCAACAATATCAACTTCCAGGCCGGAGCATTGACCGAGCCTGAGGGCGAGTATGTAATCACCACCGCAGCAGACCTGATGCGTCTGACCAAGTTGTCGGAGAACAATATGCTCAGCAAGGTGACCTCGGTGCGCGTGGCTGCCGACATCGATATGACCAACGAGGAGGGCTGGCACAGCCTCATAGACTTCCCTGCAATCACCTTCGACGGTGGTAGCGACAAGGGTTACGAGATCAAGGGCTTGACTCAGCCATTATTCCAGGATGTATCGAGCGCAACGCTCACCAACATCAACCTCACGGATGTGAATATGCGATTCGTAGATTCGTATCTCTGCGAGGGAGCACAGCGTGTATTTATCGGTGCACTTGCACGCTTTATCCACAACGGTGAAGTTTCCAACTGTTCGGCATCGGGCGAAATCGTAATCGATATGCAGTTCCTAAACAGCAGCACTACTCTCGCTACCGATTCGAACTACGCAATTGCCATCGCAGGTCTTGTGGGTGAGATTCACACCGCAACAAGCCACAACCTGGTGAACCGCGTAAATGTCACCATCAACTCGTTGTTTGGTCCAGCAGGCACAAGCAGCTTCTTCTGCAACATTGGTGGTATTTCGGGTCACGTACCTGGTGTAACGAGCTTCACCGAGTGCTACAACTACGGAGATATCAACATAGTGCCTAACCAGACTACAGGTTCTATCCGCATCGGAGGTTTGTTAGGCTACGCCCCTGCTTGTGCAAGCTACGAGAAGTGCGAGAACTATGGCGACATCAACACCAACCTCTCGGCAACAGGCGCTCTCTACGTCGCCGGTCTGATTGCGTTGCCTTACACGACATCCGTAATCAACAATTGCAAGAATAGCGGAGCTATCAACATCAGTTCGGCAGTGTCGTGCAGTACTTGCTATGTTGGCTCTATAGGTGGATACAATCCGGCAAACCTTACCATCTCGAACTGCACCGCAACAAACAACGCCGAGGGCAAGGGTATTACAGTCGGCTGCGATTGTACCGGATCCCTTTACGCAGGCTTTATGGCAAAGTTCTACGCAAAGAATGGAAAATTGAGTACCAACGCCATTACTGATTGTACCAACTCGACCGATCTGCACGTGACATCGGACTTCAGTTGTACAAGTTCGTGCTACCCTACTTTGGGTATGACCGACACTGTAAGTGGCGGATATAATGCACAGACCATCTCGAACTTCCACGTATCGGGCGACATCCTCTTCGAGGGTGAGGCGAAAGGATACTTCTATGCAGCCTCTATTATGGGCTATTGGCGTTCAACCAACAACAAAGCCTACGCGCTCACAATGACAAACTGCTCAAATAGCGGCAATATCACCGTGAGAGGAAAGTTGCATCAGCGTCCGGCAGTCGGTGGTATTATGGCATACAACAGTGGTAACTACGCTACTCTGACCGATATCAGCAACACGGGCAACATCACCGTTTGCAACACACTCGAGACAGGTGCTTCATCGTGGGTTTCTGTTGGCGGCATCACAGGCTACGATGGTCAGGAGCCTCCGATGACAAGATGCACCAATAGCGGTGACATCACCGTAACGGGTTACTACGACCACAGCACCACATCAACCCCACTCCGCGTTGGAGGTATTGTTGGATATGTTGCAAGTTTTGCCAAGTTGCGAGCAGGTGCTATCAATAGCGGAAACATCACCATTGGTGCGAAGGATGCTGTAACCAAGACCGATGTTCTTATGGTTGGCGGTATCTGGGGTCAGAACACCAGCGCATCAGCAACGATGACCGACCCAATCAATGTGGGTAATATCGAGGTTACGAATGTTGAAAATTCGGAGTTGGAGGCCTCACACATCGGCGGTATCGTGGGCAAGACATACGCAAATGTAACCAATGCTCAGTGCTACTGCAATATCTATGCTCAGGACTATCCAAAAGTTGGTTGGGCTACAGGTTCGCCTCGTAACACCAAGGTTAGCATCACCGGAAGCGATGGCACAGTGACCACCTACAACGAGATTTATGCCAAGGATTGCAAGTTTGGCGGTAACGGCTACAAATATAACGAAGAGGATGAGGAGTACTCCAAGGGTGCACTCAAGGCTGATGACTTCCACAACTACATCTATGGCACAGGTTTTAATACCGACTGGACAGGCACAGACAACCACGACGGATGTACCTTCCTGACAGAGAAACCCGCTATAAACTAACCCCTAAAAACGATTACGACTATGAAGAATTATTTAAGACCTGAATTTGAGATTTTCGAGATCGTAGCCGAGAGGGGCTACGGAGATAGCATCGGTCTGCCGGGCTTCGGCACCGAGCAAGACGAATTAGTTTACTAAGAAAAGGGCTCAATTTTGAGCCCTTTTCTTAGTATATAAGTTGAGAGTGGACTCTTCCGATCTGGCTGCGAGTGCGTCGACGGCGCGAAGGGCGCGTCGGTAGAGATTGTACCAGACAAGATCCTTTGGAGAGAGTATCTCCGATGAAAACGTATCGAGCGGTGCATTGTACCATGGGTACTTTGCCTTCCCGTCGCACTCCACGTCAAGACCGTGCACCTGGACATCCATTGCAACGTATCCGTGCCGTGCTTGATCCAAGGGACGAGGTCTGCCGCCAGTCCCAGCACCAGGATAGACTAGGAGCGCAGGATGCACGCCTTCAGCCTTTGGACGCGCCACCCAAGCATAAACGCGTCCGCCGTCAGGCCCCGCAAAGCTTACCTTGTACGACACGACTTCATTGAACTTCGTTCCGGCGGGATCAAAGTTTGGAGGAAGGCACGCACACTCCATGTTGTAGCGGTCTATCTCCTCGCCCGTAAAAGTGCGCGGCTTTTCCTCAATGCGCAAATCAAGCGGGATTGCACGGTATTCATCCATTGCCGACTTCCAGAACGCGTCAAAGTCCTTCGGGCGGTTGTCGCTCTCGGCGACAATCGGCATTTCATCAGGCTTCCACCCGAACGTGCATACTCCGACAGGCGCTTCAAGCCTTGCCTTGCCGCTTTTCGCATCATGGAGTAGCGCTATCCTGTCATAACCGAGTCCAACCAGCTTCACGCGAACATCGTAGAACCCCGGCTTTAGATCAGCAGTTGGAATCTCAATGCGGAACACATTCCCTGCGAACGCCTCGGCCATACCTTCGCAAAACGGCTTGTTGATCTGGTTGTGGTGCAGCGACCATGAAAGTCCGCTCGCCGTCCTCACTCCGGCCTGACACCATATCTCCACCTTCTTTCCACCGTTTTTGAACATAAAGTCGCTGTTTGCGCGGTTGAAAAACGCGAAGAGAGGGGTCTGCGGCGGAGAGCATCGCGGCGGATTCTTCCACGGTTTCAGCAAGTTGTGGTTCATCGCACAAAGCGGCGTCGCATAACCAACCACCACCGCCGCAAGAATTGTTCCGATCAGAATTCTCATTTTTTCACCTTTCCAAACCGTTCGCAGTCCTTTCGGGGCGGAGCAAGACGCAATGCGCACCAGACGACATGCCCGGGCGCGTCATCGGGAGGGAGTATCTCCACTGCGTTGTCTCCACTCTTTAAAACTTCAAGGGGAACGCGCCAGCGAAGTGCGAGTGCGGCGTCGCGCGGCCAGTCCGCGAATCGCTGGAACACATTGGACGGATCGACCCTGCCTTGATCAACCGACTCTGCGACGCCGCACGCCTCGACCACTTCGCAGTTTACGCGCACCGGCATCTTCCGCAGCCTTTCGGCGATGGACGCGGCGGCCTTGTCGAACGCAAGCTCAAGCACGGCCTCCGTTCCGGGCGTGATCGGACCCGCAGGGATCCGAAACGTCAGGTTCTGCTCCATACGCGAGAAGTCGACGCCGATGAATTCCTGCTTCAGTGGCGCAGGAAGACACCCTCCATGCGCAGACGTGCCGGGAGCAGCGGTTGTACAGGACGTGACGGCGATCCGCCGCGTATCCGCGGCAACGCCGTCGGGCGATGCAGCCGCTCGCAGATCGCGCTCAAGAACATCCATCTCATCCGGCTCCCTGTAGCACGCATTGAAGAAATACGCGCCGTCCGCGCCTGCGGCCCATGCCGCCGCCGCGCTTCCACGAAATATCTCGTGTGAAAGGACTCGAGATGCGGCATGCGGTGTTGCGACGAGGCCTACCGCCACGTTAATGCGCGTCCCGGGCTTGAGCAGCACGCGCCACACATCAACAGGAGGATAAGCAACTACCTCGTTGCCGAACTCGGAAAGCGTAATCATATCGACCGCGCCGCATTTCGACCAGGCAATCACGTCAAAGCCAAGTCCGAGACACGCCTCCGGCGTCACAGGAACACGGTGGGCGAGGAGCACCGGGTGGCCGAGACGCTCGGCCGCTCCGTCGGCAAGCCTTCTGACCTCCCTGACGAAATCAGTCAGCAGAGCCCTTCCCTCCGCTTCGTTTCCGGGACGGAAATACATCCCCCAGCGCATCCAGTCGAGTTCGAGCCCGTAGAGGTCCCATCGGCCTAAGACCTCGCGCACCAGGGCGAGCGCATAGTCGCGGACCTCTTTATGGCTCCAGTCCCACGCCCCTTCCCAGCTGCGTTCGTCTCGCCATGGTGCGCGCCGCCATTCCGGATGCTCCTCCCATCGCCTTGAATGCCAGGACGCGAGGTGCGACGGCATTCCGCGCGCGGCCTCCTTCAGCCCGTGGCAGTCGTTCATCCGCATCGTAAGCCATCCCTCGATGCCGGTCTCGCGGCACCGACCAAGCCATTCGGCGAACTGGTCGACGCCGCGCTCGGAGAGAAGCCGCAGGTTCCGCACGTACCGCGTGTCAGGAGGAAGGTCGCGGAACCGCTCCCAGACGTCGCTGTCGTACAATGCCCGCTGCAGGTTCACGCAGAACAGCAGCGAGCGGATTGTCCCCGTCCGCGCATACGCGTCGACAAGCGCGCGGCATCCCTCGCGCGTCATGTCCTCCGCAGGATGCGCTGAGTAGAAGTGCTCGTTGTCCTCGTTGAAGCACACGGTCTTGGCCGCCGCCCGGGCATCGGCACCGCCGTGCGCCGCAAACGCGAAAGCCACCGCAAAAATCGTTCCATGGAGTGTCCTCATCATCCTACCGCCTTTCATTTAGCGCCGTCTGGATCGGCAATTGACAATTCGACGGAATCGACCCACACGCATGCCGGGACGTCAAGTCCGCGCGTCGTTGTCTTAAAATCTATGCGGATATTGTCCGTCCCCTCAGGAATCAAAAAATCAACGCGGTCAACCGGACCTGGGCGATCCCCCTTGTGCCGTCTCTTCAATCCAACCCATCCGCTAGAGTCGCTATCAAAGACCGACAGCCCTTCAGTCGAAAGAATCCTGTTCTTTGCATTGCGGCAGAAAGCCAATGCGGACATCCACGCCCCTGGCTTGCCGACTTTCCTCCTCTCCTGCGGCTTAAGGCCCTTAGAGCGCATGACGAGCCGCAGTCGAGCGATCTTCCCTCCGCAATCCCCAGGCAACTTCACCGTCTGGCCCACGGAAATGTGCGAACGCGTTTCCATGTAGAGCGATTTCATTCCCGTGTACGCGACATCGACATACCCGGCAATGTCGCCGGCGGGCACAATCTTGAACTCCCAGGCGCCTCCTTCTTCGAAAGACGGATCACGCACAAGGTTTGCGCCCTGCGGCAAAATCATTTCGCCCCATTCACGCGGCTGCAGCGTCGCTTCCGTCGTAAGGTCGCTCGTCATTGACGTATCGGCATTGTAGCGATACAACCTAAGCTCCCGACCACCCGCCGGTCCGGAAAAGACAACTCCGACGTCTCCGCGGATGGAGGCTGCGTCATTCCCGGCAAGCAATGCGTCAATGCCGATGGACGAAACCGGAACCTCTGCTTTGAGCGTATAGCCGCCGTTTCGCTTTACGAACTTCACCTTTGCTTCGTCAAGGACCGTTATACGATCTATGGCCGCCGCCATGAGCATTTTCGGCCTTTCCGCCCTCGGCCTTGTTATCGGCTCGAAGAGCACGGCAACGCCTTTGCCCTCAATCTCGGAAAACAAAAGCCGTTTGTCTCCGAATGCGGGACTGCGGCGGTTGTCCGGTGCGACGGGATCGCACGCAAACATAAAATCCACGCAATCGCCTGTAACAAACAGCGTGCTATAGTCCGTCCCCGGCTGCACCAGCGGCGAAGGGTCGTCAACATCAACGTTAAAGGCGATCTTCCCGTCGACCCTGTCAAGCGCAACCGAAGACGTAAAGCCACGACCCCTGCCGCC
>JAFVOR010000032.1 GCA_017505725.1 Alistipes sp. | reverse complement strand
CGGCGCCACCGAGCTGCAGCTTGCAATCCATAGTCTGGTAGAGGTGCAAGAAGTCGTAACCCTGCAAGAGCTGATAGGTGAACTCTGTGAACGACATACCGTCGCCTTCGCCATTGAAACGCTTCTTGACCGAATCCTTCGCCATCATATAGTTTACGGTGATGCACTTACCAATCTCGCGAGCGAAATCGAGGAACGAGAACTCCTTCATCCAGTCGTAGTTGTTGACCATAACAGCAGCATTCTCGGCATCCGAATCGAAGTCGATAAGGCGAGCCAACTGTGCCTTGATAGCCTCCTGATTGTGGCGCAAAGCCTCCTCGTTGAGGAGGTTACGCTCCTGCGACTTGCCCGAAGGGTCGCCAATCATACCTGTAGCACCGCCGACCAAAGCGATTGGGCGGTGACCACACATCTGCAAGTGCTTCAATATCATAACGCCCACCAGGTGACCAATGTGCAACGAATCAGCCGTTGGGTCGATACCGAGGTAAGCGGTTGTCATCTCCTTTGCGAGCTGCTCCTCGGCACCCGGCATAATGGTGTGAATCATACCGCGCCACTGCAACTCCTCAACAAAATTCTTTCTCTCCATCTTTCCTTATTTTTTATATATTTTTACTCTATTTTGTGACTATTCTACATCCATATCGAAGGCCTTCTGCATATAGTCAAACTCGGGTGTAACCTTGCGGATGTGTGCTACCCTATCCTCGAGCTTTATCGGCTTGAGTTTGAAGTCCATCTCCTTGATCTCGATCTTCATATCGAGCGAGCCCTTCACGCCCGCCAACTCGGCTATATCCTTCAAAATCCAGAATCGCTCGCTAATGAGCTCATCTTTCAACGACTCGGATGGCACCGACAACTTAACCGTATTGCCCTCGAAGTCGATAACCTCGAATGCCGAGACAAATCGCGGACGACCACTACACATCATCGCCACAATCTTCGTCTTGACAGCCTTCATCTTCGCCTCACTCTCAGGGTCTATCACTATCGCCGCCTTGCTCTCGCCATCGGTTGGGTTCGACACCTTGTTGAGCAGCTCACTCAACGAACCTCCGAGCATCGAAGGTTGCGGTGTTGACGATGGTTGCGCTGCTGGTTGTGCAGCAGACTGCACTGTCGGTTGTGGTGTCGGCTGCGGCTGCGCTACGGGTTGCGGAGCTGCCGCCGGCTGCGGTTGCACCACAGGTTGCGGTGTTACAACCGGTTGAGGTTGAGGTTGTTGCATTGGTTGCGGCGCAACCTTCACCTCTTGAGAAGGAGTGGAGGGCACCTGCGCAGGTGTTGGTTGAGGATTGGGCGCAGGTGCTGCCACTTGCTGTCGTGGCGCACTCAAATCGGGCAACGGATAGTTAGCCTCGATGGGGGCGATCAGTTCATTGTTTTTTTTTTGACCGAGTGTCGAAATCTTCATCAGCGTAAGCTCGACAAGCAGTCGCTGCGACGACGATGTTCGCAGTTTCGAGTCCGCCTCGGTGAGCAACGATATTGCTCCGAAGAGGAATGCCGGCTCGCAGATGGCCGCCTGCTGACGATACTTCTCGAGCAACGAGCCCGTATACTCGATAAGCTTGATGGCAGGACCCTTCGCCACCAAGAGGTCGCGGAGATGCTGATTGAGTCCACTCATAAATATCTGTCCCGAGAAGCCCTTTGCAAGTACTGCATCGTACTCGAGGAGGGCATTCACATAGTCGCCACGAAGGAGCAACTCGGTGAATCGGAAGTATGTCTCGTAGTCGAGCACATTGAGTGTTGCGGCAACCGCCTGATACTCGAGCTTTGTGCCGCAGAACGACACCGCCTTGTCGAACATCGACAACGCATCACGCATACCGCCATCGGCCTTCTGTGCAATGAGGTTGAGCGACTCGTCGTCGGCCTCGACACCCTCGTTGTTTGCAATATAGCGGAGATAACCCACAGCATCCTCAACACGGATACGGTTGAAATCGTAAATCTGACAACGCGAGAGGATGGTAGGGATAATCTTGTGTTTCTCGGTGGTAGCCAAGATGAATATGGCGTGCTGCGGTGGCTCCTCCAAGGTCTTGAGGAAGGCGTTGAAGGCAGCTGACGAGAGCATATGCACCTCATCGATGATAAAGACCGAGTAGGTACCAATCTGCGGAAGCACACGCACCTGCTCAATAAGGTTGCGGATATCCTCCACCGAGTTGTTCGACGCAGCATCCAACTCGTGGATATTGAGCGAACGATTCTCGTTGAACGAGCGACACGAGTCGCACTCGTCACACGCCTCGGCACCCACTGGGTTTTGGCAGTTGATCGCCTTGGCGAAGATTCGTGCACAGGTGGTTTTACCCACTCCGCGAGGACCGCAGAAGAGGTAGGCGTGAGCCAACTGACCACGCTCGATGGCATTCTTCAATGTCGAGGTGATATGATTCTGTCCCACCACGCTTGCAAAGGTGGCAGGGCGATACTTTCGAGCCGATACTATAAACTTCTCCATAATCGCGACAAAGTTAATAAACTTTGTGTAATGTTTGTCATTTTTTCGGTCAAAATGTCGCAACAGTGTCACAATTTTTGTCACTCTCGCCCCACAAAACCGCCAAAACGACACCCAAAACGGCTTGGCAGGAGATTTGTTGGGGCGGTGAGTAGTGAGTAGTGAGTAGTTTTTTTCGCTAACGACCCTAACGACTCTAACGACTTTAACGACTTTAACGACTTTAATAAAACAAAAAACACAGATATGAAAAACAATCAGCAAAACGAGGGACTATCGCGCTATGCCATAGACCTCAACGAGATGGCACGACAGGGTAAGTTAGACCCTGTGATTGGTCGCGACGAGGAGATTCGCCGAGTGTTGCAAATACTCTCGCGTCGCACCAAAAACAACCCCGTACTTGTGGGTGAGGCGGGTGTCGGAAAGACCGCCATTGTGGAGGGCATTGCCCACCGCATCATCGATGGAGATGTACCCGAGAACCTACTCTCGAAGCGAATCTACTCGCTCGATATGGGCGCATTGATTGCGGGTGCAAAGTATCAAGGCGAGTTCGAGGAGCGACTCAAGATGGTAATCAACGAGGTGATCGAAAGTGCCGGTGAGGTGCTGCTCTTCATCGACGAGATTCACACCTTGGTCGGAGCCGGCAAGTCGAGCGGTGCGATGGATGCAGCAAACATCCTCAAACCCGCTTTGGCTCGTGGCGAGTTACGCACCATTGGAGCCACCACACTCGACGAATATCAGAAGTATTTCGAGCAGGACAAAGCCCTCGAGCGACGCTTCCAGAAGGTGATGGTCGAAGAGCCTTCGCCAGAGGATTCGGTATCGATTTTGCGAGGCCTCAAGGAGCGTTACGAAAACCACCACAAGGTCCGCATCAAGGACGAAGCAATCGTCTCTGCAGTAGAGCTTTCGCACCGCTACATCACCTCGCGTTTTCTGCCCGACAAGGCTATCGACCTGGTCGACGAGGCGGCATCGCGTCTGCGTCTTGAGATGAACTCCGTACCCGAAGAGTTGGACTCATTGAACCGACACATTCGACAGCGCGAAATCGAGCGTGAGGCTATCCGTCGCGAGGGCGACAAGGAGCGCATTGCACAACTCGACAAGGAGATATCGGAACTCAAGGCACAAGCCTCCGAGATGCGTAGCAAGTGGGAGAACGAGCGCACTCTCATCCGCAAGATTCAGCAGGAGAAGGAGCGCATCGAGCAGCTCAAAATCGAGGCACAGCAGGCCGAGCGCACAGGCGACTATGGTCGTGTGGCGGAGATTCGCTACGGCTCGATTGTCGAGGCCGAAAAGCGCATCACCTCACTCAACGAGGAGCTCAAGGTGACCACTGCCGCAGGCTCGATGATCAAGGAGGAGGTCGATGCCGAAGATATCGCCGAGGTGGTATCTCGCTGGACGGGTATCCCCGTAGCACGAATGCTCGCCTCCGAGCGTGAGAAGTTGCTCAATATGGAGGGTGCACTCCACGCCCGAGTGGTGGGACAGGAGCACGCCATCGAGGTGGTATCCGATGCGGTACGCCGAGCGAGAGCGGGTCTTTCGGACTCACGCAAGCCTATCGGTTCGTTCATCTTCCTCGGCTCGACGGGTGTAGGAAAGACCGAGTTGGCACGCGCATTGGCAGAGTTTCTCTTCAACGACGAGAATATGATGACACGCATCGATATGAGCGAGTATCAGGAGCGTCACGCGGTATCTCGTCTTGTGGGAGCGCCTCCGGGATATGTGGGCTACGATGAGGGCGGTCAGCTTACCGAGGCGGTACGACGCAAGCCATATTCGGTGATTCTGCTCGACGAGATTGAGAAGGCTCACCCCGATGTATTCAACATCCTCTTGCAGGTGCTCGACGATGGCCGACTCACCGACAACAAGGGACGCACTGCCGACTTCCGCAACACCATAATCATTATGACATCGAATATGGGAGCACACACCATTCAGGAGCGTTTCCTCGGTGCACTTGGTGCTACGGGCGCACTCTCTGACGAGGTGGTCGAGTCCACCCGCAACGAGGTTATCGAGCAACTCAAGCAACACCTCAAGCCGGAATTCCTCAACCGCATCGACGAGATTGTGATGTTCGAGCCACTCACCGAGAAGGAGATATCGAAGATTGTCGACATTCAGCTCAGTATCGTACATAAGATGCTCAAGCATAGCGGCATAGAGTTGCGTGTAACCGACAAGGCAAGAGCGTGGATTGCCCATATCGGCTACGATGCCACCTATGGTGCGCGACCTGTCAAGCGAGTAATTCAGCGCGAGGTAATCAACGAACTCTCAAAGCGCATACTTGCTGGCAGAGTAGACAAAACGCAACCTATCGTGATAGATTGCGTCGGGAACGAACTTTCGTTCAAGAATTAGTGGTTGGCAAGGTGGTTCCTGACCTTCTCGGCTTTGGAAGCACCTACTATTTTAGCAATTTCATCAAGCGAGGCTTTTCGCAGGTTGGCGATGGTGCGGAAGTGGCGCAGGAGAGCGGTGATGCTCTTCTCGCCCACGCCCTCGATACCCTCGAGGCCACTCTTGATGAAATTTTTGCTTCTACGGTTGCGGTGGTGGGTGATACCAAAACGGTGCGCCTCGTCACGAATGTGGCAGATAACCTTCAGCGGCTCGCCCGTACGACTCAGATAGTATGGAACAGGGTCGTTCGGATAGAATACCTCCTCGAGCCTCTTTGCCAAGCCTACGATAGGCACTCTGTCGGCTATGCCCAGCTCCTGCAACACCGCATAGGCACTCGAGAGCTGTCCCTTGCCACCATCGACCACAATCAGATCGGGCAGCTCTGCCCCCTCCTCCAACATTCGGGAGTAGCGGCGAGTAAGTATCTCACGCATCGAGGCGAAGTCGTCAGCACCGACCACTGTCTTGATGTTGAAGTGGCGATACTCCTTGCGTGAAGGTTTGCCATCGCGGAAGACCACGCATGAGGCTACGGGATTGGTACCCTGCAGGTTGGAGTTATCAAAACACTCTATATGGCGTGGCTCTCTGTCGAGTCGCAACTCCTGTCGCATACCACTCATCAGGCGGTCGGTATGGCGGGCAGGGTTGTGAATCTCGAGATTCTTCAATCTTTCGGCTCTTGCCGTCTTTGCCGAGCGTAACGAGAAGTCAAGCAGATCGTGTTTCTCACCTCGCTTAGGCACAGTAAATCGCACCCCCTCGAAGAGCTCTTCGTATGGCAACACCGAGACAAGCACCTCTTGAGCCAACTCCTCGGCAATATTCTCCTTGATATGCTGAATGGCGAGCGTCATAATGTCGCGTTCGTCGCTCTCGACACCCACAGCAATGGTGGCGGTATGGACCGCAGTAATCGAGCCATTGCGTACACGCAGGAAGTTGCAGTAGGCCTCGTCATCATCGACCAGCAGCGAAAAAATATCCACATCTCCCATCTTGGCACTCACAATCACCGAGCGCGAAGCGTAGCGTTCGAGCGCATCGAGACGAGCCTTGTAGCGTGCGGCGTGTTCGAATCGCAGCTCCTCGGCGGCACGCCTCATCTCCCCCTCGAGATAGCTCTTGGCAGGGCGCAAATCGCCCTTCAGCACCGAGGTTGCTAAGTCGACATAGCCTTTGTACTCCTCGCGACTGCAGTTGCCGATGCATGGGGCTTTGCAGTTGCCGAGATGGAACTGCAGACAAGGGCGTTGTTTGGACTTGCTGATTGACTGCTCGGTCATCTTCTGTCGGCAGGTGCGCAGTGGCAGAGCCTCGCGGATAAAGTCGAGCACAGCCCTTTGGGCAGATATCGAGCCGTAAGGGCCATAGTATTGCGACCCGTCACGCACAACCTGTCGTGTGGAGAGGATGCGTGGAAACTCCTCGGCAGTGACCGCAATCCAAGGGTAGGACTTATCATCCTTGAGGAGTATATTGTAGCGTGGCTGCAGGGTCTTGATAAGCGAGTTCTCGAGGAGCAACGCATCGGTCTCGCTGTCGACCACAATATGGCGCAAGAAGGCTATCTGTCGCACCATCACCCGCACCTTTGCCGAGTGGTCGCGATTCTCGACAAAGTATGAGCGGACACGGTTGCGCAGATGCTTGGCCTTGCCGACATAGATCACCTCACCTTTGCTATTCTCAAAGAGATAGCAACCTGCCGACATAGGCAGCATAGCCACCTGCTCCTTGAGCGCTATTTTTGGGCTATCCTCCATATTCACCCCAAAGATAGATAAATTTCTGATAAATTTGCCATTTTTTTGAAAAAATAGCTATATCTTTGTGCTAGGATAAAAAATCACTTAATCACATACTTTTATGAAAAGAGCATTTACATCACTATGTATCTGCGCCGCATTGTCGTTTGCCGGGTGTATTGACCGCAGTTTCGACCTTGCCGAGACCTCGGGCGAAATAACCGTAGGAGGCGAGGAGTTGGTTGTGCCTTTGGGCGAAATCAGCAAAATCACACTCAACGACCTGATTGGCGAGAACGAAACCTTGAAACCAAACGAAGAGGGCGTATACCAGATCTCCTACTCATCCTTTGGTGACGATCCTACCAAGTACGAGAACATCTCTATCGATGGCCTATCCATTCCGAACATCACAGGTCTTTCGCCAAAGCTCGACCCTATCTCCTTCTCGATGGAGTCGCTCCCGACATCGCTGCACTTTAGAGCCATCAACCAGAAGTTCGATGTCGAATTCCCATCCATCAACGAGATTATGAAGATTGTACCCATAAAGGGTGAGCAGGGCATCGACATCGCATTTCCATCGATTCTCCCTAAACAGGGTGTTATCGATGATCGTATGCTGCAGACACTCTCGTTCGCCAATGCCACAGCTATCTCGGCAACAGACAGCTGGAGCACAACATTCCAGGCAGAAATCACCCTCCTGAAGGAGTTGAAGCAGGTCGATTGGGTTGAGTTCGGTAGTGCCGAACACCCCAATGGATCGCCATTTGAGCTCGTAGTCGATTTGCAGGGACTCAAGGAGATCAATGGCGGTGGTACACTCGATGTCGAGGTGATATTCCCAAAGGGCTACTACCTGCGTGACGAAAATGGTGTAGACTTTCCACAAGCTACCCACAACATCTACACAAAGTCGCTTCAGATTGCCCCAAAGCAGAAGCAGATTATCATCTTGATGTACCTCAACAAGATCGACTACAGCGATGAGATATTCACCGAAGGCCTGCTCGAAATCAACGACACCATCAGCTACAGCTACAAGCTCAATATGGAGATTGGCAAGGGAAGCTACAACCTCAACTCAATGCCGAAGATCTCGTTCGAAGCTGCACCAGAGTACAAGGATGTGGAGATTGTCATCAACCACTTCGAGTTGCCTACTATAGAGCACAATCTCTCCTACTCGTTCAATGGTATGCCAAATGGCATCTCGATTGACAAGGTGGCATTCACCGAAGATACCAACCTCGTCATCTCGCTCAAGGGTCTTGAGTGGTGTGTAGTGAAGGATAATATCACCGGCGACGACATCTCACCGAAGCTTGAGCTCGATTTGCCACTCTGTATGCGTTTCCGCGATCACGCACTGCTTGATGAGCAGACCAATGTTCTATTGGCTACAACCGAGGAGTTGGCGCAAGGCGTAACACTCTCGCTCGAAGCCATCGACTGCAAGGGCGACAACGTGAAACTCGAGAATGGACAGCTTCTCATCAACGAGAAGATTGCTGCAGCCATACATATGGAGAGCATCGATGGCCACACTATCCTCCTCTCGGAGATTACTCCACCAGCCGACTTCGCTATCTCGGTGGGTATTGCCGAGACACAGCTCAAGCTCGACATCGCCAATACGAAGGTGACCTGGAGTGAGGATCAATCGTTCGACTTCAATCTTGGCAGCAATGTGCCATCCATCTCGCAGACCATCGAGATTCCCGATATTATCTCGAGCATCAAGTCCATTGAGATCGGCAAGGCCAATAGCGACAAGCCTCTCTCGATGCGCTTCTCGCTCGCTACGGGCAACACATTCCCTGTGGATGAGTTGGAGATAAACCTCGCTGTCAACCTCGGCAAGTTGCTCCGCCCTACCGCGAAGATGCTCACCGAGAATATTATCACCAAGAGCGACAATGGCGACTACATCCTCGCCATCAACGAGTCGTGGCAGCCAAAGAGGGGAGCCTTCACCAAGGTGTTGGAGTTCGAGGCCATCGAGAATATTCCAGCTATAAAGGATGGCAAGCTCACACTCAACCAGTCGTTCCCTGTCACCGGTAGCGCCAAGATCAAGAGTGGCGAGAGCATCGATCTCTCGGCGGTAAGTGACGCTCAAGTCAACATCGACATCGCAATTGACGACATCGAGGTTCGCACCTTCACGGGCGTACTCGACATCGCAGTCAAGCCTGAGCAGATGGTGGTTGAGTTGGGCGACCTCGGCGATATAGACAAGCTCGGACTTGATATTAATGCATTGAGTCTCAACCCTGTACTCAGCCTCGGTCTGAAAGACAACCCTGTAGGCTTGGGCTTCGATGCCAGCGTACTCATCAAGACCTACGACAAGGAGGGCAAGGAGTTGGTATCCATATCTGTACCTACCATCTCGATAGCCTCGTCGGGTGCTTCGAATATCGTAATCTCGACACCACGCAACCGCACCAAGTACGAAAAGGAGGGGGTATCGTTCATTGCTATCGAGGATCTCTCGAAGCTCCTCTCGAATGGCATCCCCGCCAAGATCACTGCCGACCTCGCGGTAGAGGCCGACAACAAGGAGATAACACTCGACATCAAGCGTGCTTCGCAGGGCTACAACATCGAGTACCAATATGAGATGCTGCTTCCTTTCGAGTTCGACGGTGACCTCGACCTCTCGGCGCAGACCTCGATAACGGGTTTGAACGATGTGTTCGCCTCACTCGCCGAGGAGACCACTATGTTCAAGGTAGGCGACGTAGGAATCATAGCTGAGTTCGGCACCACCATTCCGTTCGACATCATCATCTCGGCAGAACTCATCAATGCCGAGGGTACAACAGAGGGTATAGCGGCAAAGCTCAACATCAACAATTGTGTACTCAAGGGCTACAACCCTGCCACCGATGGTGAGAAGAGCATCTCGCGCATCGATCTCGACTTCGACCTCGGCGAGAGTGGAAAGCTCGATGGTCTGCGCAATGCCGATGGCATCCGCTTCAAGCTCGCCATCTACAACAGCGACAACGAGGTGGCAACACTCAACAAGGATCACTTCGTTGACGGAAAGCTCAAGTTGCGAGTACGTGACGGTTTGACGATAGATATTTTCGATTCTTTGAGCTCAAACAAGGAGGAGTAAACTATGAAACTATACAGAAAAATAGCAATAATATTGGTAGCTGTCGTGGCAGGCATAGCTACCTCATCGGCAGAGATGCGAACCTCATACTTTATGGAGGGTAGCTACTTCCGCACCGATATGAATGCCGCGCTCGCGCCTACACGAGGATACATCAAGCTCCCCGTGGCGGGTGCTGTAGGTCTCGACTTTGGCAACAACTACTTCTCGGTGAGCAACCTCTTCTACAAGAAGGATGGAGGGATCTACACCTTTATGCACAACAGTGTATCTGCCGACGAGTTCCTCGGCAAGCTCGGCAACAAGGGCAAGATGAGCGTCAACCTCAACACCTCGATATTAGGCTTTGGAGCCCACACCAAGAAGCTCTTCTGGAGCTTTGGGCTCAACCTCCGTTCGAACACCGAGGTTACCCTGTCGAAGGAGATGTTTGCAGCCATCAAGAATCTCTCGAATGGTTACTACAACCTGGGCGACACCCACATCTCGAACCGTGAGTATATGGAGGCGGCTATCGGTTTTGCCATACCTGTCAAGAAGTGGATGACATTCGGATTCCGTGCCAAGGGATTGCTCGGTTTGGCTGACCTCTCGATGCAGATGGACAAGATGTATCTCGACATCAACGAGAATCAGGTGAAAGCGGAGCTTATGGGTGGCATTCGTGGCAACTGCCCTGCCTTCCGTTCGAACTACCCGATAGGTGTGTTGGAGGATTTCGATATGGAGCAGCTCATCCATCAAAACCCTATGGATATGCTTAAGGGCATCAAGAGCTGGGGTCTCGGACTCGATGTTGGATTTGAGTTCCGTCTCCTCGACGACCACCTCAAGCTCTCGATCGGAGCCAACGACATAGGTTTCATCCGCTGGTACCAGGGCTCTACCGTCAACGCCAATGGCAGCGCGAACTTCACCTACGATGGCTTCAACCTCACCACCTCCGAGGCTAAAATGGATGGTGGCTTCGAGGCAGAGCTGATCCCTTCGACTGGAAGCTACACCACACGCCTGAGCGCCTCGCTCAACGCAGGTGTCGAGTACAACATCCTGAGCAACTACATCGCCTTTGGCGTGCTCTCGCACACCGAGTTCTGCCAGAACTTCACCCGCACCGAGCTCACCGCATCGGTCAACTTCCGCATTGGTCGCTGGCTCACCACATCGTTCAGCCACACCTTCCTCAACGGAAATCAGCCGGGCGTACTCGGTTGGGCATTGAACATCCATCCACCGGGATTCAACCTCTTCATCGGCGCCGACTATATCGATACTCGCTTTGCGGTGATGACCACCGAAAAAGCCGTTATTCCTATTCCGAAGATGATGACCTCGGCAAATGTATACCTTGGCGTAGGTTTCAACCTCGGCAAGGCGAAGTATATGCCTTCAATGCAGGAGCGTTCGCGCAAAGCCAACACGCTCAAGCGCAAGGCTATGCAGCAGTAAATAACCATCGACAACGAAGCCTATGGACCAACCAAAAATCGAACGAGTACTGCGTCTGATGAAGATGCTCGCAAGCGGGCAGCGTTACACCGTGGAGCAGCTTGCCGAGCGTCTCAACACCTCGTATCGCTCGATATATCGCTACATCGACACCTTCAAGGAGGTGGGTTTCGTTGTGCATAAGGAGGAGGGGGCTGTCTACCGACTCGGCAAGGAGAGCCCCTACTTCAAGGATATCTCACAACTTATCCACTTCACCGACGAGGAGGCGCACATCGTCAATCAGCTCATCGGTGCGCTCGACGACACAAACACGCTGAAGCAGAATCTGCGTCGCAAGCTCTCCTCCATCTACAACTGCACCTCGCTCGCCAACAGCATCGTCAAGGGCAAGAATGCCGAGAGCGTCAACCGCCTTATCGAGGCGGTGGAGAGTCGACATCAGGTGGTGCTTCACGACTACTACTCGTCGAATACCCGTAGCAAGCGCAATCGCCACGTCGAGCCGATATCCTTCACCACCAACTATGTGCAGATATGGTGCTACGATGTGGAGGATGGCAAGACCAAGCTCTTCAATATTGCCCGTATAGGCGAGGTGGAGCTGCTCGACACAGGGTGGCAACACGAGGCAGAGCACCGTCGTGGCGAGATAGATGTATTCCGCACTATGGGCTTCGAGAAGAGGCGTGTGCAGCTGCGTCTGGGCATACTCTCCCACAACCTGCTTGTCGAGGAGTACCCTCTGTCGGAACGCGATATCAAACAGATTGATGAGAGCCATTGGTTGCTCGATACCGAGGTGTGCAACTATCTCGGCATAGGTCGTTTTGTGATGGGTTTGGCAGAGGATATCGAGGTGATAGAGTCACCCGACTTTGTCGACTACCTCCGCCAAAAAATCGCAACTATAGAGTTTTAGAGGTGCGGTGATGTGGGGCGAGTCCCCACTACCATCCACCTCATTTACTTCTCTCAAGATTCTCCTTGAGTCGCTCCAACCCAGCCCGTTGCATAGGGGTAGAGCCAAAGCGTGAGGCGAACTCCTCGTCAGATAGCGAAAGCCACTCCTCGGCAGTCATCTCTATAGGATTAAATATAGGTATAACCTGAGGGGATGTGGCGCAGGGTGCTTTGCGGTTGTAGGGGCATACCGACTGGCACTCGTCGCAGCCGAAAATCCATCCGTGCAGAGGGCACTGTTCACCCTCGCCACGACGCTCGATGGTGGCACACGAGATGCAGCGTGTGGTGTCGATATGTCGCTCCTTGATAGCTCCATTCGGGCACGCCTCAACACATCGTCGGCACTCGCCGCAGCCCACCGTATCAAGAGGTGTGTCGTAGCTGTCGCACTCGGCAGAGGTGACCACCTCGCCCAAGAGTACAAATGAGCCATAGTCGGGCGTGATGAGCAACGACTGACGGCCTATCCATCCGAGTCCCGCCTCCACGGCATAGCGCTTCTCGAAAATGGGTGCCGAGTCGACAAAGCAGCGTGCCGCGAAAGAGTCGTCGTGAGCCTTCAGCCGTCGGCACAACTCAAAGAGCATATCCTTGATGGTGCGGTGGTAGTCGGTGGTGAGGGCATAGGATGCAACCTTACCCCTTGACTTGCAAGAATATCCGTTGCTTATCTCATTTTTATACGCCAAAGCGCATACTATCACCGTCTTTGCCCCTTCGACGAGCGATGTGGCATCGGCACGCACAGCGATATTTTTTTTGAGGTAGTCGAGCGAGCCTCCGAAACCCCTCTCGAGCCACCCTTCCAGAAAGGCTCTATCCCTCTCCAAATCACGACATTGCGCCACACCGCAGAGGTCGAATCCCACCTCGCGTGCCAAGCGTTTTATATCGTTCAATTTGAGCATCGTAGAGCAAATTTTTCACAAATATAGCCTTTTTTTAAGAAAAAATCGATATTTTTGTGCTCGAAGGTGGTGGGAATAAAATGCCTGTTCGTTGAAATTTGGCTCTTCCCCCCAAGTAGTACAAACTTAATTTAACTACTTATGAAGTTGAATACACTTTACGAAATTCTGCACAACAGTGTCAAGAATTTCTCGGAGCGTATAGCATTCACTCTTTGGAGGGGTGCGAGCTACACCTACAAGCAGGTGAGCGAGAAGGTAGCCGAGGTACAAGAGTTGCTCCGCTCGGCAGGATTGAAGAAGGGCGATAAGGTCGTCTTGTTGAGTAGCAATATGCCTAACTGGGGTGTTTGCTACTTTGCCATTACTACAGGAGGCTACACAGTGGTCCCTGTCTTGCCCGATTTCACATCGGCAGACCTCGACCGCATCGTAGAGCACTCGGAGGCGAAGGCTATGTGCGTGTCGGATAAGCTCTTCACCAAGATCTCGAAGGAGGTATCCTCGAAGATGAACATCATCATCCGCACCAAGAACCTCTCGGTGCTCTCGCAGAACGTCAAGGAGGAGGGCGAATTGACAATCCCACAGCCTGAGGATTTGGCGGCTATCATCTACACCTCGGGTACCACATCGCAGCCAAAGGGTGTAATGCTCTCGCACTACAACCTCGCATCGCAGATGTGGTTGATTGACCCGTTGTTCCTTGTTCACGAGGACGACATCTTCCTCTCGGTGTTGCCTATGGCTCACACCTATGAGTGTACTCTCGGACTCATCCTTGCCTTCCATCACGGCGCGCAGGTTGTCTACCTCGACAAGGCACCTACCGTATCGGTGCTCCTGCCTGCATTGGCAGAGGTGCGCCCTACCATTATGCTCACCGTGCCACTCATCATCGAGAAGATATTCAATGGCAAGGTGAAGAAGACCTTCACCAAGAACGCCTTTATGTCGGCTCTTTATGGCGTGGGCTTCATCCGTCGCTACCTCCACCGCGTTGCGGGTAAGAAGTTGACCAAGACCTTCGGTGGTCGCATCCGTTTCTTCGGCATCGGTGGCTCGAAGCTTGATGGCGAGGTGGAGCAGTTCCTCATCGACTCGAAGTTTATCTACGATGTGGGCTACGGACTCACCGAGACCGCACCACTCATCGCAGGTATGGTCGATGGTATGTTGCGTCACGGCTCGACAGGTCCAATCCTCAAGGGGATCGAGTACCGTCTCGAGAATGTCAACGAGGAGGGCATCGGCGAGTTGGTTGTGAAGAGCCCTTCGCAGATGATTGGCTACTACAAGAACCCTGAGGCTACCGCTGCGGCATTCACCGAGGATGGCTTCTTCCGCACGGGTGACCTCTGCTCGTTCGACGAGGATGGCTGGCTCTACATCAAGGGGCGCTGCAAGAATATGATTCTCGGCCCAAGTGGCGAGAATATCTATCCCGAGGATATCGAGAATGTGCTCAACTCGCACGTATTCATCTCAGAGTCGGTGGTTACCGAGGAGGATGGCAAGCTGATTGCGCTTGTCCACTTCGATACCGAGGCTCTCGAGGCGAAGTATGCCGAGCTGGTCGACACCTGGCACAAGAAGAAGCACGAGTTCACCCTCTTCAAGGAGGACCTTATGCGCGAAATCAAGCAGTATGTCAACGAGCGCGTAAACCGCTACTCGAAGGTCGCGGAGGTGGTCGAGGAGGAGCAGGAGTTCGAGAAGACCGCTACCAAGAAGATTCGCCGATTCCTCTACACCGGCAAGGGCAAGATGGAGGATGCTGCACAGCAGAACGAGGAGCCAAAGCAGGAGTAGGACACTCTGCTCATACCTATATTATTTACCCCATTTACCTTCCCCTTTTTGAGGAGAGGGTAGATGGGGTAAGTGTTGTGGGGACTCCGACGCTTCGTCAAGGCGCAAGTTAATTAGAGGCGTTAAGGTCGTTAGGGGCGTTAGGGGTGCGCGAGAGCGCAAGAGGCTCTGGGGACTCCGAAGGTGGTCAAGGCGCAACGAGATTAAGGGTTATTAAAGGCTATTAAGGGCCATTAAGGGAGCGCTACAAGCAAAAGAAAAAAAACATTAATCACCCTTAACTCCCATTAACTACCCTTAATCACCCTTACTAGCCCTTACTAGCCCTTACTAGCCCTTACTAGCCCTTACTAACCCTCAATTTTTAATTTTTAATTCAGCCAAGCTAATGGCCAATGGCTAAAATCCCCAAAAACCGCCTCCTGTGCGTGTAGAAAAGGGGTCGAAAAATATTGTTAATAACCTGTCAATAACATAGCGAAATTTATTGGAGGGAATCGACAAAAAGGTCCTATCTTTGTATCGCTGAAACTCACGGATAGACCCTCCCTTCAAGGAGGGTATTTCCACCCAATAGGGAACAATAACTAAAAAATATATACGATAATGAAGAACAACTCGACTCTTAAAAAAGTCCAATACAACGATGCTGTCGCTGCCTCGAAGGAGTACTTCGGAGGTGACGAATTGGCTGCTACTGTGTGGGTTAGCAAGTATGCATTGAAGGATTCGGCCGGTAACATCTACGAGTCTTCGCCCGAGCAGATGCACTATCGTCTGGCAAAGGAGCTTGCCCGTATCGAGGAGAAGTACGGTGAGGCTCTCTCCGAGCAGGAGATTTTCGATTTGCTCGACCACTTCCGCTACATCATTCCGCAGGGTGGTCCAATGACCGGTATCGGTAACAACTTGCAGGTGGCTTCGCTCTCGAACTGCTTTGTGATTGGTCACAAGAATCCTGCCGACTCATACGGCGGTATCTTCCGTATGGATGAGGAGCAGGTGCAGCTGATGAAGCGTCGCGGTGGCGTAGGTCACGACCTCTCGCACATCCGCCCTTCGGGTAGCCCTGTGTTGAACTCGGCACTCACCTCAACAGGTGTTGTTCCGTTTATGGAGCGCTACTCGAACTCTACCCGCGAGGTTGCACAGGATGGTCGTCGTGGTGCGTTGATGCTCTCAATCTCGATCAAGCACCCCGATTCGGAGAAGTTTATCGATGCCAAGCTCGACACCAACAAGGTTACAGGCGCAAATGTCTCGGTCAAGATTGATGACGAGTTTATGCGTGCAGCCATCGAGGGTCGCACCTACACCCAGCAGTTCCCTATCTCGGGCGAGAAGCCGCTCGTAGTGAATAATATCGACGCAACAAAGTTGTGGCAGAAGATTATCCACAACGCGTGGAAGTCGGCAGAGCCTGGCGTATTGTTCTGGGATACCATCATCCGTGAGAGTGTGCCTGACTGCTACGCTGACGAGGGTTTCGTGACCGTCTCGACCAACCCTTGTGGCGAGATTCCGTTGTGCCCATACGATAGCTGCCGATTGTTGGCTATCAACCTCTATAGCTATGTCGAGAATCCGTTCACCAAGGAGGCTTCGTTCAACTTCGACCTCTTCAAGGAGCACGTGCACAAGGCTATGCACCTGATGGACGACATCATCGACCTCGAGTTGGAGAAGATTGATCTCATCATCGACAAGATTGCGTCAGACCCTGAGGATAAGGATATCCGTCGTGTAGAGTTGGAGTTGTGGCACAAGATTAAGGATATGGCTTTGAAGGGCCGTCGTACAGGTCTCGGTATCACCGCCGAGGGCGATATGTTGGCAGCACTCGGTTTGCGCTATGGCTCGAACAAGGCCCTCGACTTCGCTACCAAGGTACACCAGACATTGGCTGTCGAGGCATATCGTGAGTCGGTGAATATGGCCCGTGTTCGTGGCGCATTCTCCATCTTCAATGCCGAGAAGGAGAAGAATAACCCTATGATCAACCGCCTCAAGGCTGCTGATGCATCGCTCTACGAGGATATGGTTAAGTATGGTCGTCGTAATATCGCAATGCTCACCATTGCACCTACAGGTACCACATCGTTGATGTCGCAGACAACCTCGGGTATCGAGCCTGTCTTCCGTCCTGTATACAAGCGTCGTCGCAAGATCAACCCTTCGGACCGCGACAACAAGGTACTCTCGACATTCACCGACGAGCAGGGACAGGTATTCGAGGAGTACAATGTATTCCACCACAAGTTCGTAGATTGGTTGCGTATCAATGGCTACGACATCTCGCGCCTCGAGACTATCAGCGATGCCGAGTTGGACAAGTGGGTTGCAGCATCACCTTACCACAAGGCTACCGCAAACGATATCGACTGGGTTGCCAAGGTTAAGATGCAGGGTGCTATCCAGAAGTGGGTTGACCACTCGATTTCGGTGACCGTGAACCTTCCGAACAACATCTCGGAGGAGGTTGTAGCAGATGTATACCGCACCGCTTGGGAGTCTGGCTGTAAGGGTATCACCGTATATCGCGATGGTTGCCGTGCAGGTGTGCTCGTCGACAAGAAGAGCAAGAAGGCCGAGGCAAAGAAGTGCGAGGAGGCTACAGGCGAGAATCGTCGTCCGAAGTCAATCCCTGCAGATGTCATCCGTTTCAAGAATGGCTCGGAGATGTGGATTGCCTTCGTAGGTAAGCTCGATGGTCAGCCATACGAGATCTTCACCGGTAAGATCGAGGACGATGCTATGTACATTCCGCCAAAGATCACTCACGGACACATCATCAAGGTGCGTGAGGAGGATGGCTCGAAGCGTTACGACTTCCAGTACACCGACCGTTATGGTTACACCAACACAATCGGTGGCATCTCGCGCTTGTTCGACGAGAGCTTCTGGAACTACGCAAAGCTTATCTCGGGTGTACTCCGCTACCATATGCCAATCGACAAGGTTGTGTCGCTCATCGATGGCTTGCACCTCGACGACGAGAACATCAATACCTGGAAGAATGGTGTTAAGCGTGCCCTCAAGCAGTATATCGAGGATGGTACTCACGCCAAGGGTAAGTGCCCACAGTGCGGTCAGGAGAATATGGCATACCAGAATGGCTGCCTCACCTGCCTCTCGTGCGGCTACTCCAAGTGCGGATAGCAGATACCGCTCTCGAAGACAAAACGGATGCTCTCATTGCAGGGCATCCGTTTTTTAGTGAGTAGTGAGTAGTGAGTAGTGAGT
>JAFVOR010000031.1 GCA_017505725.1 Alistipes sp. | reverse complement strand
TCGAAGAATATGCCGAAGTTCAACTCGATTTCGATTTCGGGTTACCATATGCAGGAGGCAGGTGCAACTGCCGATATCGAGTTGGCTTACACCTTGGCTGACGGTTTGGAGTACTTGCGTGCAGGTATCAACGCCGGTATGTCGATTGATGCCTTCGCACCACGCTTGTCGTTCTTCTGGGCTATCGGTATGAACCACTTTATGGAGATTGCAAAGATGCGTGCTGCACGTATGTTGTGGGCGAAGATTGTTAAGCAGTTCGAGCCAAAGAATCCTAAATCGCTCGCATTGCGTACCCACTCGCAGACTTCGGGTTGGTCGCTCACCGAGCAGGATCCATTCAACAACGTTGGTCGTACAGCTATCGAGGCTATGGGTGCAGCACTTGGTCACACTCAGTCGCTCCACACCAATGCGCTTGATGAGGCTATCGCCTTGCCAACCGACTTCTCGGCTCGTATCGCTCGTAACACCCAGATCTACATCCAGGAGGAGACCAATGTATGTCGCACCGTTGACCCTTGGGCAGGTTCGTACTATGTTGAGAGCCTCACCAACGAGATTGCTCACAAGGCTTGGGCTTTGATCGAGGAGGTAGAGTCGCTCGGCGGTATGGCTAAGGCTATCGAGACCGGTGTGCCTAAGATGCGTATCGAGGAGGCAGCTGCTCGTACTCAGGCTCGTATCGACTCGGGTGAGCAGAAGATTATAGGTTTGAACGAGTACCGCCTTGCCAAGGAGGCTCCAATCGATATCCTCGCAGTAGATAATACAGCAGTTCGTGAGAGCCAGATTAAGCGCTTGAACGAGTTGAAGGCTAACCGCGATCAGGCTGCAGTAGATAAGGCTTTGGCAGCTATCACCGAGTGCGTTAAGACAGGTGAGGGTAACCTCCTTGAGCTCGCAGTTGAGGCAGCTAAGGTACGCGCAACCCTCGGTGAGATCTCGTACGCTTGCGAGGTTGAGGTAGGTCGCTACTCGGCAGTAATTCGTTCAATTTCGGGAGTTTATAGTTCGGCTATGAAGAAGGATGAGAATTTTGAGAAGGCTAAGGCTATGTGCGCTGACTTCGCTAAGAAGGAGGGCCGTCAGCCACGTATTATGATTGCTAAGCTTGGTCAGGACGGTCACGACCGTGGTGCTAAGGTTGTAGCAACAGGTTATGCCGATATCGGTTTCGATGTGGATATGGGTCCTTTGTTCCAGACTCCTGCCGAGGCTGCAAAGCAGGCTGTAGAGAATGACGTTCACGCTGTAGGTGTATCTTCACTCGCAGCCGGTCACCTCACTCTCGTTCCTCAGATTATCGAGGAGCTCGCTAAGCTCGGTCGTGAGGATATCATCGTAGTAGTGGGTGGTGTAATCCCTGCACAGGATTACGATCAGCTCTACAAGGATGGCGCAGCAGCTATCTTCGGTCCTGGTACCAAGATTCCTGATGCGGCGATTAAGTTGCTTGAGATATTGGCAGAATAAAAAATGAGAAATTGTTTTTATAGGGTATTTTCTTCGTTACGCTTGTTTTGCAAATGCTCACATACGCCAAGTATGCTCCGCTTTGCAAAACTGCGCAAGCCTTGAAAATCCTCCTCTAAAATTCAATTTGAATAAGTGGGAAGGTGGAAGAAATACCACCTTCCTGTTTTTTGGGTAATGATGCAAAAAGCGGCGCTTGGACAAAAAGATAAGTGCTTGTAAATTTGTAAATTACAGCGATATTTTAGAGATTAGTAGAAACCGTTTTCTACTAATCTCTATTTTTTATGGCAAAAAAGCGCAAAATTAGGTG
>JAFVOR010000030.1 GCA_017505725.1 Alistipes sp. | reverse complement strand
TTAAGGGTGATTAATGTTTTTTTTTCTTTTGCTTGTAGCGCTCCCTTAATAGCCCTTAATAGCCTTTAATAACCCTTAATTCTGTTGCGCCTTGACCACCTTCGGAGTTTCCGACAACCCTCAGCCTCTCGCGCACCCTTAACGACTCTAATGCCCCTAACGACCCTAAATCTGTTGCGCCGTGATGCCCTTCGGAGTTTCCGACAACCCTCAGCCTCTCGCGCATCCTATCAAGCACCGCAGGTGCGAATCCTATCTAATCCTATAATCGTTGCGCCTTGACCACCTTCGGAGTTCTCCACAACCCTAAAAATCGTCAATGATGAAACTATTTTTGTGCGACGCTAGGCGACAAATCCGCAGCATAGTAGAGCTATGTGAGGAATTTGGAGTCCGACGCGCTCGTGCAAAAAGAGTTCATCAGAACGATTTTACTCCTCGGTAAGCTCGAACCTATGATTCTTCTTCAACTCGAAGTTCTTGCCGAGGTAGACACGACGGACCATCTCGTCATTTGCTAACTCCTCGGCAGTACCTGTTTTGAGGATTTTGCCTTCGTAGAGGAGGTAGGTGCGATCGGTGATGGCGAGGGTCTCGTCGACATTGTGGTCGGTGATAATCACACCGATATTTTTGTTTTTGAGGGTTGCTACGATGCTCTGGATATCCTCCACCGCAATAGGGTCAACACCTGCAAATGGCTCGTCGAGGAGAACAAATGAGGGGTTGATGGCGATGGCGCGGGCAATCTCGGTACGACGACGCTCGCCTCCCGAGAGTTGGTTACCGTAGCTCTTGCGTACCTTCTGCAGACGGAACTCCTCGATGAGAGCCTCGGTGCGGTGACGCTGATACTCCTTGGTGTAGTTGGTCATCTCGAGCACCGAGCGGATGTTATCCTCGACACTGAGGTGACGGAATACCGAAGCCTCCTGTGCAAGGTAGCTCACTCCCAACTGCGCTCGTTTGTAGACGGGGAGCTTGGTGAGCTCGTCAACCTTGCCATCGTCGTGCTCGAGGAAGATGCGACCGCCATTGGGCTTGATGAGTCCCACGATCATATAGAACGAGGTGGTCTTACCTGCTCCATTGGGTCCCAGAAGTCCCACAATCTCACCTTGTTGCACATCTATCGAGACGTGATCGACAACGGTGCGTGACTTATATTTTTTGATAAGGTCGGTAGTATATAGCCTCATACAACAAAAATTTTTCAACTAATTTTCACACAAAGTTATATTTTTTTCCGAAAATATTTTATATCTTTGATATGAAATTTCGTTAAAAAGGAAAATTTTAGAGCATAATCAATATGTCACAACCAACTTTCGATAGAAAAGTTCTACGCGAAAAACTGAAGGAGTACTTTGGTTTCACCTCGTTCAAGGGGAATCAGGAGGAGGTCATCCTCAACCTCTTGTCGGGTCGTGACACCTTTGTGCTGATGCCGACAGGCGGAGGTAAGTCGCTCTGCTACCAGCTGCCGGCACTGATGATGGATGGCGTTGCCATAATCATCTCGCCCCTCATTGCCTTGATGAAGAATCAGGTCGATGCGATGCGAACCTTCTCCGACAACTCGGGCATTGCCCACTTCCTCAACTCGTCGCTCTCGCGATCGGCCATCCAGCAGGTGCGTGACGAGGTGTTGGCGGGCAAGACCAAGCTGCTCTACTTTGCACCCGAATCACTCACCAAGGAGGACAACATCGCCTTCCTGCGAAAGATTAAGATCTCGTTCTATGCCATAGACGAGGCGCACTGTATCTCGGAGTGGGGACACGACTTCCGCCCCGAGTACCGACGCATACGCCCTATCATCAACGATATTGGCCAGGCACCTCTCATAACACTCACAGCAACCGCTACGCCGAAGGTGCAGATGGATATCCAGAAGAACCTCGGTATGACCGATGCGGTGGTATTCAAGTCGTCGTTCAACCGTCCGAACCTCTACTACGAGCTACGACCAAAGAACGATCCCGACCGCGACATCATCCGCTACATCAAGCAGAACGAGGGCAAAAGCGGTATCGTCTACTGCCTTGCACGCAAGAAGGTGGAGGAGCTGACCGAGTTGCTCGTTGCCAACAACATTAAAGCACGCGCATATCACGCGGGTATGGATGCGCAGACACGCGCAGACAATCAGGATGCCTTCCTGATGGAGGGTGTAGATGTGATAGTGGCAACCATAGCTTTCGGTATGGGCATCGACAAGCCCGATGTGCGCTTTGTGATTCACTACGACATACCGAAGTCGCTCGAGGGCTACTACCAGGAGACCGGTCGTGCCGGTCGTGATGGTGGCGAGGGACACTGCCTCACATTCTACAGCTACAAGGATATCCAGAAGCTCGAGAAGTTTATGCAGGGCAAGCCCGTAGCCGAGCAGGAGATTGGCAAGTTGCTCTTGCTCGAGACTGAGTCATATGCCGAGAGTGCAATGTGTCGACGCAAGACTCTGCTCCACTACTTTGGCGAGGAGTATCACGAGGATAACTGTGGTGCTTGCGACAACTGCTGCACACCTCGTCCACAGGTCGATGCTACGCAGGATTTGGTCAAGGCGTTGC
Source organism: Alistipes sp. (assembly GCA_017505725.1). Taxonomy (GTDB): domain Bacteria; phylum Bacteroidota; class Bacteroidia; order Bacteroidales; family Rikenellaceae; genus Alistipes. The sequence continues at coordinate 3,484 of JAFVOR010000030.1, read as the reverse complement.
AGGCATTGCGTGCCATTGGCGACAAGTTCAAGATGGGACACCTCGTGGCGTTGCTCGTTGGCAAGACCACAGCCGCAATCAAGAGCTTCGGTCACGCCAAGCTCGAGTGGTTTGGCATAGGCAAGAGCAAGGGCGAGCGTCATTGGTCGGCGGTAGTGCGTCAGGGACTCATTATGGGACTTATCGACAAGAATATCGAGAACTATGGACTCATATCGATAAATAGTGCGGGCGAAGCCTTCATAGCCAAGCCTACCAAGGTGATGGTTGCGGAGGATCGCGACTACGACGAGGAGGAGCGCGAAGCAGTAGCATCGGTGCCTAAGGGTGGCGGTGTTGCCGACGAGCAGCTCTTTGCTATGCTGAAGGATCTGCGTCGCAAGGTGGCACAGAAGCACAACCTGCCTCCGTTTGTCATCTTCCAGGACCCATCGTTGCAGGATATGGCTATTCAGTACCCTATCACTATCGAGGAGATGCAGAATATCTCGGGTGTGGGTGTCGGCAAGGCGAATAAGTTCGGCAAGGAGTTTGTCGAGCTGATCAAGGTCTATGTCGAGGAGAACGAGATTATTCGTGCACAAGATTTGGTCGTAAAGTCGGTGGCAAACAAGGGCGGCAACAAGATATTCATCATTCAGTCGATTGACCGCAAGATGGATTTCGAGGATATCGCACGCGCCAAGGATTTGACCTTCGACGAGCTCCTGACCGAGATTGAGGCTATCGTGAACTCGGGCACCAAGCTCAATATACAATACTACCTCAACGAATATATGGATGAGGATAAGATTGAGGATATCTACCTCTACTTTAAGGAGGATGCCGAGAGCGACTCACTCGAGGAGGCTATCGACGAACTTGGCGACGAGTACACCGAGGAGGAGATTCGCCTTGTTCGCATCAAATTCCTCTGCGAGGTGGGCAACTAAGGCACAAGAGGGTATACCTTATATAATAATAGCGAAGAGCTCTGACAGAACTCTTCGCTATTGCTTTATTGAGAATAAAGGGCGATAAAAATTAAAAATTAAAAATTAAAAATTCTTTTCTAAGGGCTAGTAACGGCCAGTAAAGGTTATTAAGGGTGATTAAGGGTGATTAAGGGTAGTTAAGGGTGATTAATGTTTTTTTCTTTTGCTTGTAGCGCTCCCTTAATAGCCCTTAATAGCCTTTAATAACCCTTAATTCTGTTGCGCCGTGATGCCCTTCGGAGTTCTCGCCCCACCCCTAACGCCCTTAATTAATTTGTGAGCATTTCGCCATCCGAAGAGCAGTGCAAAATTTACCAATCAGAACGATTTTTAAGGTTTGGGCTCAAAATAACCCTGCGGATGCTGACACGCCGGACAGATAAGTGGTGCCTCTTTGGCGCGACAGACAAAACCACAGTTACGACATTGCCACCAGATATCTTGATCGCGACGGAAGAAGTTGCCATCGGTAAGGAGCTCGGCCATAGAGAGAAAGCGGGTTTCGTGCTCGACCTCGATGGTGGAGATAATGCGAAAGATGGAGGCTACATCGTGAAGTCCCTCTCGCTCGGCTGTGACAGCAAAGGATGGGTAGAGGGTATCCCACTCCTCACGCTCACCCTCGGCTGCAGCAAGGAGGTTTTCGTAGGTGGAGGCGATGCGACCGGCGGGATAGGTGGCCTCGACGATGGTGGCCTTGCCACCCTCGAGGAGCTTGAAGAATATCTCGGCGTGCTCCTGCTCCTGTGCTGCGATGGTGGCAAAGATTTCGGCAATCTGCTCGTAACCCTCCTTGCGGGCCCGCTTGGCAAAGAATGTGTAACGATTTCGCGCCTGCGACTCGCCGGCAAATGCCTTCAATAGATTTTGCTCGGTTTGTGTACCTTTGATTTTCATATCGATTTGCTTTTAAGATTCCACCCCAAGAGAGCAAGATTCGTGCCGAGAGGCCATCCAACATTGATTGTAGGAGAGCCTCTCGATATAGGGTTGCAGAGCCCTGCTACATTGCACTCTCCTCGGCGAGGAAGGCCTCGATGTAGGCGAGGGCGATGGTGTGTTTCTCGACGCAGCGCAAATGGCCACCCTCGCGACCTCGCGCAAGATTGTGGCGCAGGTCGTTGAGTTTCACATTGATAGCGGCACGATTGCCCGACTTGCAGATGCGCTCGATATAGTCCATATATGGCGTATGCTTGTCGTGGGTGAGCAGACGCAGGGTGGCTATAACCTCCTCGGAGAAGCCAATCTCGGCAAGGTCGTCGAAGGTATACTTCGTATCCTCGACAACATCGTGCAGAAAGCCCACAATGCGCTCGGTGTCGTTGTGGCCCATCATACCCACTGCCAGCGGATGGAGGATTGTAGGGTTGCCATCGAGGTCGTAGTCGGCAGCGTGTGCCTTCGATGCCAACTCCACAGCCTTGTCGATGTCGGAACGAGAGTCGTAGTACTCATTCTCCACCGCACGCGGCAGATAGAGCGACTTGTTGTTGCCGATGTGGTCACGCCACATAAGCTCCAGCTTGTCAGCACTCTCGCTGTCGAGCAGCTCGCCCGAATGACCCTTGCGCCAGTCGATATTCGGAATCTCGCGCTCGAGCTCTGCAGTGGTCACAATCTCGGCACGCTCGGGATGGAATACCGCCTCGAACTCCATCTGCGCATAGTATACCTCGCGACCACGCTGCGCCCAATCCTCACCAAGCGTAGGGTTGGAGGTAAATCGGCCTGCGGCAAAGAGGCCCGTATTACCCTCACCAACACGCACCATAAAGAAACGGTCGCCCTTGCGAGCTCGCTGCCACTCGTGTACACTCCAGTCGAAGTCGTCAGCCCAATAGCCCTCGGCCCACTCGCTCATATCGTTGTCGAGCCTCTCCATCGTGTAGGAGGAGATGGCCGGATTCCAACGCAGAAGGAAGGTGTTGTGCTGTGCATCACCTCGCTTGTTAATCGAAAGTTTGATGTCAAGTTCCATAGTCAATACCAATATTAAATTATTAAACACTCTATCCGCCTCTTTCACGCTACAAAGGTATGGCGTGTTTTTGACAACTCTTGTCAAAGCAAATAATTTTCGCAGTTTTTTTTAATCTTTCCTAGTATATATACAAAGTTGATATGAACTAAATGTTCAACGACTCCATCGAAGAGTTCTGCGACGAGATCGTAAAAGGGGACTTGAAACGCAACAAATAGTGCAAAATAGAGGGCATCAGAGGGTCATTTTCAGAAAAAGTGAGGTAAAAACGCATTTTTTTTGAAAAAAGTTTTGCAGAAAAGAAAATTTGCTTTATCTTTGCACTCGCAATCGGGTAATACCGAAAGCAAGTATGCCTCTTTAGCTCAGTTGGTAGAGCACGACACTCTTAATGTTGGGGTCCAGGGTTCGAGCCCCTGAGGGGGTACGAAAAGGGAAAGATGATAATCTTTCCCTTTTTTCGTACCAGTGTGTTACCTATCCCCCAAACCCCCTTTCTGTAAAGGGGGCTTTATTTATCGGTTAT
>JAFVOR010000029.1 GCA_017505725.1 Alistipes sp. | reverse complement strand
TCGCATCGCCTTAACGAAGAGCAACACTCTTTTGTTGCTGATAGTGGCGAGGAGGTGCGCCTCGCAGTCAAGGAGTTCGAGATATTGCGACTCCTGTTTTCCGAGCAACGAGTATTTACCCGCGAGGAGATTTTCAATGCGGTGTGGGGTCAGGATGTAGTGGTTGGCTCTCGCACTCTCGATGTTCATATCCGCCATCTTCGCACCAAGATCGGCGACAACCACATCTCTACCTACAAGGGCGTAGGCTTCCGCTACGAGGAGTAATCTTGTAAATTTTTCGATACTTATACATATTTATAAAAATAAATTACTATCTTTGTAAGGAACAAAAACCTCACAGAGTGAAATACATATTTTAATAAGGGTATAGCAAATACCCCTCCCTGATTTTTCGGGGGGGGGTATTTCGTTGATATTCAATTAGTTATAAATAATTATTTAACCCATAAAATCAAATGCTATGAAAAAGTTGTTACTTTTACTTGCGCTTGTCGGAATGGTTGCATACGGATGCACCGACAGTTCGACCGATGATGATCAGAATCCTCCAACCGAGCAGCCGGGCCCAATTGGCGATGAGGATTTGAACTTTACAAACAACACCAACACCGCCCCAACAATCTCGCACGAGGGCGGTACTGTCAAGATTTCCTTCACGGCGGCTCTCTCGTGGAGCGTTTCGGTCTATGCCGATTGGCTCTCTGTTTCGCCGGATGAGGGCGAAGCAGGTAGCGGCAGTTTTGTAATCACAGCCGAGCCTAACACTACCGCAAGGGAGCGTAAGGGCGTGGTAGCCATCAAGTTGAGCAACCACAAGAGTTACGAAATTACGGTCAAGCAGTCGTTCAATGCCGACAGCGACGACATCGAGTTTATCAACAACACCAACACCGCACCTCATATGGAGTATGGTGGTGGTACGGTGCAAATTGCATTCCTCGCTAAGACCGATTGGACAGTTACTTGCTATGCAGATTGGCTCTCAACCTCGAAGAGTAGCGGCTCTGCGGGCGAAAATAGCTTCTTTATCACAGCGGCATCCAACCCGAAAGAGGAGGAGCGTTCAGGCGTTGTGGCTATCAAGTCGAAAAATAATAAGTCCTACGAGATTAAGGTTACACAAGACCCTAACGCTGGTATTATGCAACTTACTGTTGCTGCAAACGAGGTGCTCTACACCACCGTTTTCGACACTCAAATCAAACTCTACAATCAGAATGGCTTTGGCGGTGATCTTATCAGCCACTCCTACGATGTGGAGAAGGGCTATGGCTCTATCCGCTTCGATAACTATGTTACCTCTATCCCATCGCAGGCGTTTAAGGATTGCACCACTTTGGAGAGCATCTACTTGCCGGAGGGTGTAACCTATATCGCTCCCGATGCATTTGAGGGTTGTACAAACCTCAAATATATCATCAGCCCGAACTCTACCAACTACTCTATGTTTGTCTATAATGGTGAGATAATGGCTGTTGCTCCATCGGTAGGTAAGGAACTCGTCATTCCGGAGGGTGTAAAAATAGTTGATCAAAATATTTTTACCAATTCGAAGGTGGAGAAGATTGTTTTCCCAAAGAGTATGGAAAATATCAAGTACAGAGCATTCTACCAGCACCCGACATTGCAAAGCGTAGTGTTTAACGGATATACAAATATTGACGATTACGCATTTAGCGGTTGTTATTCGTTGGAATCAGTTACTTATGCCGTAGGTAATGAGTATGGCCGCTACCAAATTGGTTCACACGCATTTGAAAAATGTTCAAATCTCAAAACAGTACTACTTGCAGAAGGACTAGCTACTCTTCAAACATACGCATTTAGCGAAAGCGGTTTGATAGAAATAACAATTCCTGGTGCTAATATAGGCGAGAAAGCCTTCTCTGACTGCAAAAGTTTGCAACGAGTAAACTTTGAAGAGGGTACATCGTATATCGGCGTGTCGGCGTTTGAAGATTGCAAGTCATTGGAAAATATAGTGTTGCCGAAAAGTGTTGAAGAGATTCGCAAGTCAGCCTTTGCGTATAATACAAAACTTAAGAGTATAAATATTCCAGAGAGTGTTACATTGATTGGAGAGTCTGCATTCTATGGTTGCACAGGCGAATTAACTATCAACTGCAAACAACTTATCGAGAAAGATTATACAAGTACTTCATATCCAGCTATAGGTTGGTTGAAAGGAGCAAATTTCTCGAAATTGATAATTGGGGATGCTATTACAAGCATTGGAGATTATGTGTTTTACGCACTTAACAAAGAGGGAACTTTAACCGATCTTGTTCTTGGCGATAATCTTTCGGTGTTGGGTAGAAATGCGCTACCAAGTGCAACCAATATACATATTGGCAATTGCATTGTAAAAGATTGTGATTCGTCTGGTTTTGGTAAATATACGAATGTATATATCTCTGATTTATCTACATATTGTCAATTTGATTGTGGCGATGATGGAATGTTTGCGGGAAATAGTTCTATTATGTATGTGAATGGTGAGGCTGTAACAGAACTAACTATTCCACAAGGTGTAACAAGTTTGAACGGGTATGCGTTTTGTGGATGTGGCTCGTTAAAGAAAGTTATTATTTCGGAGGGGGTGACTTACATAGGTAAAAGAGCCTTTGAACGATGCTACAATTTAGAATATGTAGATATTGCGAGTACGGTGAGTCATATGTATGATGGTACATTCTTTTGGTGTGACTCTATTAAAGAGGTCTATTGTAGGCCTACTGTCCCACCAAGCACTACATATGGTAGCCATTTTACAAGTTCGCTCACCAAGTTGTATGTTCCAAGAGAGTCAGTAGAGGCATATAAGTCTGCATCTTATTGGAATAGAATTGCAGATCAAATCACAGGCTACGACTTCTAAAACTTTGTGACGATGAAGAGATTGTTTTTAGCATTATCGGTTTTGTTTGCAGCAGTGGCGTGCGCTCCGAATGATGGTGACGATTTGCAGACATATAAGATTGGCGACCACTACAATGTTGGTGGTGTAGAGGGAGTGGTTATTGCACTCGAAGAGGGTGCGCATCACGGCACAATCGTAGGTCTTACCGAGCCTGACGAGGAGCTGATTTGGGAGTCAGCAAATAGTTGGTGCAATTCGCAGGGCGAAGGCTGGTATGCACCTTCGATAGAGGAGTTGGGCAGAGTTTATGGCGTCAGAGAGATCTTAGCATCGCTCGGAGCAGGTCTGCACGCTTCATTCTATTGGTCGTGTGAAGAGAATGGTCCGGATTATGGTCGCTATGTGAATATGCAGAATGGTAATGATAATCACGGCACTAAAGGAATGCCTTGTTGGGCTCGTGCTGTTAGAAGGTTCTAAACGAACATTCTATCTGTGAAAAGGCGGTCTTAGGACCGCTTTTTTGTTCTCTAAAAAGCAAATGTAGCCGAGGCGTAGAAGGTGCGAGGGTAGGCGTAGAGATAGCGTGATGCTTGACGGTTGTAGATATATTCGCCAGCGAGTTTATATCGTTGAAGGCGAGAACTTTCGTAGGCGTTATATACAATATTGGTTGAGCCGAGAAGGTTGCGCACTCCGATGCGGAAGATAAGGCGACTCTTTGGGTGCTTATCCTCGAAGCGAGGTACGGCAGAGGTGGAGTAAATCTTTTTGCTCAAGCGACTCAAATAGAGTGTTTTCGATAGCGAGAGGTCGAGCGTGAAGGCATCGCGCAGTCGCTCCTGCTCGAGCAGAGTTGCAAGTTGCTCGGGCGAAACAGCCATAGCCAACACTCGCTCGGTACGCATCATCTCGGATGGCTCTATATAGCGCAATCCCGCATAATTCAAGTTGAGATTAGCCCACCAACCCTTGTTGTAGTAGGATAGCCCTGCAGTGATGGCAATCTGAGGCATATTGCCAAGTGACAATCCCTTAGTTCGACTCTCTGCGTGGTTGGCAATCAGAAGGTTAGACTTGTCGCTATAGATGGTTACGAGAGAGTTGTTTGCATATTGGTATCGTGCTGTTGCAGCCGCTCCGAAAAGACGAAAATGGTCGGCAAAACGGTATTCTGTCTCAATCTCTACGCCATAACGCAGGCGATTTGAGCCACTCACCACAACATCAGCATATTCGCCCGAGAGATCATCGTAGAGGTGGCGAACTTTCGTATTGTTAAAACTTGCCGCGAAGAATAGGGTGGAGCTTACCGAGAAATCTGCTCTTTGAAAGAGGTAGCGAAGCTCTATGCTATGTTCGCTTCTCGGTTTAGGATTCTCAATTATACGGTTGTTATATTGGCTCTGCAGAAATAGATCTTCTCCGTCGCACGCCTTAGCTTCACTTACGACTATCGCCTCCACAAAGTGGTTATCGGCAATCAGATAGCCAGCCTTTGCACGCAATGTGTAGGGCGAAAGCTTTATGAGACGAGAGCGACCAAGCGAGTTGTCGGCAAAAAGCTCTTTGCGATAGAATCCCCTTCTTGCAATGTCACAATAGCCCACTCCGGCTGCAATGTCGAGATTGAGTCTATTGGTCGAAAGGGTATAGGCGGCAAATGCTGCGAGATATCGTTCGTTTATGGCATAGTCGTAGCCGAATCGGTCTCCCTTTGCTATCCGCCTATTTGGCGTTGCTATGTTGTTCTGAAGTGAGTTGCCATAGCTATCGTCATCGAGCAGGAAATAGTCCAAATCGAGAGTGTATTTCGCGCCGAGCAGATCTTGCATCTGCTTGTAGTTGCGATGGTTGGATAGGTTGATGTCGAAACCGTATGATATAGTACCTTTCTCGAGTGCAGTGGTTGCACCGATGCGTACCGAGCCACTGAAGGTGCGTTTCGCACGGTCGGCAATGGCGTAGATAGCCTTGCCGTTATTCAAGCGGTTTGTGGCTATTAGATGGTCGAAATCTATCTGCGTATATCGAGTATCGCCGCTCACCCAAGCTGCCTCGACTGCTGAGAATATATCGTTTTCATCGACGAAAAAGCTCGGCATATAGCGATAGTTGTCGGGTGCTGGAGTTTGTGCGTCGTACCACTCGAGTGCACTATATTTGTTGATACCCGCAGTGATGACGAGTGCAACATCCAAGTGGGTATTGTCGCCGATTTGCCACTTGTAGCCGGCAAACATTGTGGGCAAGAAATCTCTTCTAACTCTCGAGTTGCGAATCTTTCCGTTTTGATAGCCCCACGCAGGGTTGTAGAGACGATTTCCCGTCAGGCGAAAAGCCTCCTCGGTGGAGGCAAGTCGGCTACTTTGCATCGAGGGTTTTGCAAAGAGCGCAACCGAAAGAGTGTGTTTATCTCTCCATCTTTTGGATGCTATGGCGTTGATGTCTAACGAATTGCCGAATATACCCTCGATGTGTAGGTCGCGGCCTGTTCGGGCGGTTAGACTCGCAGCAAGCGACCACCCATTGTCGAATTTGTGCGCCTCTGAGAATGACACCGAGTAGGGCATTCCTCGTGAAGAGAATGCAAAACCCGCCGAAGTTTGCTCCCTTTGCAAGGTGTCTATGCGTAGCCTTGTAGTCGTTGCAGTGCGCTCTTCGTTGAGTTGCAAGGTGCGAATTGCCAAGCCTCCGAGGAAGGGAATCTCCACGCCATTCAGATAGGTTGTGCGGTCGTGACTCGTTACGCCCCGACGAGAATATCGTACAGCCGAGAGATTATAGTCGAGTGCCCTGGTCGAAAATTTGCGGTTGAGCTGAAACTTTGCAACGACAACGGAGTCGCCCTCGGGTGCGAGTAGCTCCTCGATGGTGTCAAATCGTTTGTAGTACCTAAAATCATAGAGGTCGAACTCCTGTGCGGATAGACCTCTATAACATAGTATAAATAGTGTGATAAGTATGTAGCGTGTGCGTCGCATTACTCGTGGAGTGCCTCCCAGAGCATATCCTTCAGTTTCTGGATGTTCAAACCTGCAACCGAAGATATGAATATCGATTTAACACCTTCGGGTAGGTGAGCCTTCATCTCCTCGATAAGCTCGTCGTCAAGCATATCGCACTTGGTGATTGCCAAGATGCGGTTTTTGTCGAGAAGTTCAGGGTTGTACTGCGTAAGTTCGCCGAGCAAAATCTCGTAGTCGCGCTTGATGTCGTCGCTATCTGCCGGAATCATAAAGAGCAGACTCGAGTTACGCTCGATATGGCGCAAGAAACGAGTTCCGAGGCCTTTGCCCTCGTGCGCTCCTTCGATAATTCCAGGGATATCCGCCATAACAAATGAACGACCGTCGCGTACCTCAACGATACCAAGGTTTGGCTCAAGGGTGGTAAATGCGTAGTTAGCAATCTTTGGCTTTGCTGCCGATACAACCGAGAGCAGGGTGCTCTTGCCGGCATTAGGGAATCCCACCAAGCCGACATCTGCCAACACCTTCAACTCGAGGATGAATGCACCCTCTGCGCCATCCTCTCCCGGTTGCGAGTAGCGTGGCGCCTGATTTGTTGCGGTGCGGAAGTGCCAGTTGCCCAAGCCTCCTCGTCCGCCCTTCAGGAGTACCAGTTGCTCACCGTGTTCAGTCACCTCACCCACAACCTCGGTGTAGGTCTTGCCTGTCTCCTCATCGGTAATGAGTTGCTTGGCAACCGTGCCGAGTGGTACGGGGATAATGATATCTTTTGCATCTTTTCCGTGTGAACGAGCGCCAGAGCCACACTCTCCATCCTCGGCAAATTGGTGACGCTGATACTTTAGGTGGATAAGAGTCCAATATTGTTGGTCGCCCTGCAATATGATTGAACCACCCTTACCGCCGTCGCCCCCATCGGGACCACCGAAGGCGACAAACTTCTCGCGACGGAAGTGTGCAGAGCCTGCTCCTCCGTGACCGGAACGAGCGAAAATCTTTACATAATCGACAAAATTAGAGCCTGCCATAATTCTAAACGGAAAACTGAAAGCGGAAAACTGAAAACTTTTTTACATTCGCTCCGGAACATCGATTCCGAGCAAACGCATCGAGCGGTTGATTACGCGGGCAACCTGCTGTGCCAACTGCAAGCGCATCTTCTTTACAGCCTCGTTCTCCTCGCGGAGGATTGAGTGGTCGTGGTAGTAACCATTGAAGGTCTTACACAACTCGTAGGTGTATGCCGCAATGATTGATGGTGCGAACGCCTCGCCAGCAGCCGCTACGGTAGTAGGGTAGTCGCACAACATCTTGATGAGCGAAATCTCCTCTGGTAGCAACTCGTAAGCTATCTTCTCGCCCTCGAACGCAATGCCCTGCTCGGCAGCCTTGCGGAGTACAGAGCAGATACGAGCGTGGGTGTACTGGATGAATGGACCTGTGTTGCCGTTGAAGTCGATTGACTCTCGTGGGTCGAACAGCATTGTTTTCTTAGGATCGACTTTGAGGATAAAGTACTTCAATGCACCCAAGCCTACCATCGAGCTGATTGCTGAAGCCTCCTCCTCGGTGCAGCCATCCAACTTGCCCAACTCCTGCGACATCTCGCGTGCAGTGTTGATCATAGCCTCGCACAAGTCGTCAGCATCGACAACGGTGCCCTCGCGCGACTTCATCTTGCCCTCTGGCAACTCCACCATACCATAGGAGAGGTGGTAGATGTCGTCGCTCCACTCATAGCCCAACTTCTTGAGGATGAGCTTCAATACCTGGAAGTGGTAGTTTTGCTCGTTACCTACGACATAGATGATGCCATTCAAAGCGTTCTGCTCGAAGCGCTGCAATGCAGTGCCGAGGTCCTGTGTCATATATACCGATGTGCCATCGCCACGGAGCAACAACTTCTGATCAAGGCCATCAGCCTCGAGGTCGATCCATACCGAGCCATCCTCCTTGCGGAAGAATATACCCTTTGCTAAACCATCCTCGACGAGTCCCTTGCCAAGGATGTAGGTCTGTGACTCGTAGTAAACCTTGTCGAAATCTACGCCGAGAGTCTTGTATGTTACATCGAAACCATCGTAAACCCAGCCATTCATCTTCTCCCAAAGTGCTCTAACCTCAGCATCCTTTGCCTCCCACTTGCGGAGCATCTCCTGAGCCTCGAGAAGAATCGGAGCCTGCTTCTTGGCATCCTCCTCGCTCATTCCGCCCTCGATGAGCTCCTTGATTTCGGCTTTGTAGTGCTTGTCGAACTCCACATAGTAGTCGCCTACAAGGTGGTCGCCCTTCTTGCCTGTCGACTCGGGCGTAGCACCGTTGCCGTAGCGCAACCACGCAACCATAGACTTGCAGATGTGGATACCACGATCATTCACAAGGTTTGCCTTGATGACATTGTGGCCGTTAGCCGCCAAAATCTGCGCTACCGAGTAACCGAGAAGGTTGTTGCGGATGTGTCCGAGGTGGAGCGGCTTGTTGGTGTTAGGTGACGAGTACTCAATCATAATGGTGCGACCTGTCGAAGGTGCTACGCCATAGTTCTCGTCTGCCGATAACTCTCCAAAACGCTCTGCCCAGAATGCAGGGTCGAGCGAGAGATTCAAGAAACCCTTGATTACATTGAACGAGCTGAACTCCGAAGCCGAAGCTACGACCTTCTCGCCAATCTCGGTTGCCACTGCCTCGGGTGCTTTGCGAGCCATCTTTACGAGTGGGAAAACTACGAGAGTGTAGTCGCCCTCGAACTCCTTGCGAGTCTTTTGAATCTGAATCTGCGAGTCGGCAACCTCACCATAGAGAGCCTCTACAGCCGCCTTTACTACGCTGCTAATGTGTTGTTCTATATTCATTTTTGTTTGCTGTTTTTCCAATTTCTATAATCGTGCGCAAAGATAGTGATTTTTTTTGTGCATTTCAAAATTAAGTTTTACTTTTGTGTTTCGAAAGTACCCGAACAAATGAAATACGATGTTTTTATAAGCTACTCATCTTACGATCAAAAAGTCGTGGAGGGTTTGTGTGCCTACCTCGAAGAGCGCAAAATCCGTTGTTTTGTCGCTTATCGTGATATACCGCGTGGAGTGGTATGGGCAAAAGCAATTGTCGAGGCGTTGGATTATAGCAGAATGATGGTTGTGGTATTCTCGGAGAATTTCAACAAGTCAGACCAAGTGGACCGTGAAATTGAGATTGCTAGCGAGGATAAGAAACCAATACTTACATTCCGTATTGCCGACGAAGCCTTTAAGGGGGCAAAGAAGTACTATCTTAAAAATCTGAATTGGATAGACGCTTTTCCGCAGCCGGAAACCCTCTTTGGTAGTGTGGCGGAAAATGTTGCAAAACTACTCGATATAGATTTGGGAATATCTAAACCTATTCAGCAAGTCGTACAAACCAAAACCTACAAAGTTGGCGACTACTACGATGACGGTAAGAAGCAAGGCGTGGTATTCGAGGTCTCTGCCGATGGTAAGCACGGAAAGATTGTAAGTCTGACGGAGTCGTCAGAAAGACTTATGTTGTCAGAAAAGAGCGAATGGAGTCGCTTAATCGGTGCTGATGATAAGCATAATGGTGCGAATAATATGTCGAAGGTAAAACAGATTGATGGTTGGCGTGAGAAATACCCCGCCTTTGCTTGGTGCGCCGATTTGGGCGAAGGATGGTATTTGCCGGCTATCGAGGAGTTGTATAGGTTTACCCTCGATGATGCTGTTCACGACGCAGTAAATCGTACATTGGCTGCAAAAGGCAAAGAATTAAAGAACAAAGATGATTTTAAGAAGTATTGGTCGTCGACAGAATATAATGAGTTTTACGCGTGGCTTGTCGATTTGAGTGACGGACACGCCTACCGCAACCATAAGCACGGCGACCACTATGTGCGCGCTGTCTCCGCTTTTTAGGAATTAGGCTTTTGGCTTTCAGATTTTACCCTCTGCAGAATTTCTGCGGAGGGTGTTTTTTGAGTGCGGAAAATAGGATTAGATAGGAGGTGCACCTGCGGTGCTTGATAGGAGGCGGAGCAGAGCTCCTTTATGGGAGATAGGCTTGTGCCTATTATAGGAGATGCCGACAGGTCGGCTTGGTGTGATTTTCGCTGAAAAACTAATCTGTCGCACCTTATCAAGTAGTCGCAGACTACGCCTCCTATAAAAGCAATTCTCCGAATTGCGCCTCCTATCAAGGGCGTAGCCCGACTCCTAAAAAAAACAATGGATGATAGCTAACAGCTAATAGCCAAAAAGAAATAGACGAGCTGAACTCGTCTATTTCTTGAAAATAAAGAATACCGCCAAGACGAGGCAGGCAAAACCTGCAAGATGATTCCAGCGGAGGGCTTCGTTCTTCATAATGAGTTGCACGACAATCGCAAAGACCGTTAACGAAACGACCTCCTGAATAACCTTTAGCTCCCAGATGTTGAATGGGCCACCGTAGACCTCGCTACCGATACGGTTGGCAGGAATCATAAAGCAATACTCAAAGAATGCCACCAGCCAACTGATGAATATGACTGCAACCACTCCTATGCGCTCGAATTTGCTCTTGAACATCACCTGGCCATACCAAGCCAATGTCATAAACAGATTTGAGCAAATCAATAGACCTACTGCAGATAATCCTCGTACCATATATTTGAAAGTTAAATGTGCAAAGTTAAAAGTTGATTTTCGCCGCAAAATTATTAAAAAGTTGGCGAATTGAGAGCAAAATTGCCGAAAAATAGATAATTTTGCGCTATGAAATACACTTTAATTACAGGAGCATCATCGGGAATAGGCCTCTGCTATGCCGAGCAATTTGCCGCAAAAGGCGAGAATATCATCGTGGTAAGCAACCAAGAAGAGCGTAACGAAGAGGTTGCTGCAGACCTCAAGCAACGCTTTGGTGTAGAGGCGGTTGCGTTGTACGCCGACCTCTCGAAAGCCGACTCTGCCGAGCAGATATATGCGTGGTGCAAGGAGCACGATTTGGAGGTGTCGACGCTTGTTAGTAATGCGGGAATTTTGCAGTTCGGATTATTTCTCCACACCAAGCCGACAATGGCAGACTTTATCACCAATTTGCACTGCATTACGCCTGCCAAATTGTGTAGATTGTTCGGTGAGGATATGTGCGCCAGAGGAGAGGGACGCATCCTGATTATGTCGTCGATGACTGCGTGGACGCCATATATCACAATATCCTATTATGCTGCCACGAAGGCCTATCTGAAGAGCTTTGCGCAGTCGTTATGGTATGAGTTTCGAGCTCACAATGTTACTGTTACAACAGTCTATCCGGGTGCAGTGGATACTCCGCTCTACAATCTCAAAGAGAAGCCTCGCAAGTGGTTGCGTCGTCTTGGTTTGATGATGTCGGCCGAGAGGTTGGCCAAGTGCGGAATCAGAGCCTTGGAGCGTCGCCGAAGAGCCGTAATTCCCGGCTTGTTCTCGAAAATTGCAGTCTTTGCTTGTTGGTTGCTCCCGGCCCATACCATTCTTCCGATATTGAAGATACCCGCAGTGAAGCGACTACTCGCAAAGTTATAACAAAAAAGGCTGTCACACTCGGTGCGACAGCCTTTGTTCTATCCATACGAAACCACTACTTGATAGTCAACCAAGGATAGTTTTTCTTGGCGTAGTCGAGCATATGAGAAGGGTAGTCGGTGCAGTGGATATCTGCGCCCAAAGCCCAAGCACGAAGAAGCGAGTCATCGCTCTTGCCTGGCCACAAGTTGACAAGAAGACCCTTGCGATGTGCACGATCCATATCTGCGCGAGATGTTTTGTTGATGTGAGCTGCCATACGCTTTGCGCCGATAGCCAATGCGATTGCAATAGTCTCGTGATTTACGCCATTGCCTGTGATGAGTCCTGTCTCCGACTCTGGATAGTGCTCCTTGATGTAGCGCAATGGGCGAGTGTCGAACGATGTGAATACATAGGTCGACTCTGCCGGCTTCGCTTTCAATGCCATCTTGGCAACCTTGTCAGAGTATCCCGAGCTGTAGAGGAACTCGTCGCTATACTTCGAGCTCTTCATCTCAATCTCGAGGAACAAACCAGGATAATCTTTCAACAGCTTCAAAAGCTCGTCGAAGAACAAGAGCTTCGAACCATCCTTGAGAGTCACCTCGCGCAACTCCTTCTCGGTCATATCCTCGACGTGCTTGTCGATGCCAGCGGTACGCTTAAGAGTGTTGTCGTGCTGCAATACGATCTTGCCATCCTTGGTGATGCGAACATCGATTTCGAATGCGCGAATACCCGCTGCAAGACTCTTCTTGAATGTGCTCTCGACATTCTCCATACCCTCGCCACATCCTCCACGGTGTGCCAAAAGAATAATCTCGCTCTTCTGAGCAAATGCAGTAGTCGATACGATCGAAAGAACTGCAATCAAAAATAACTTAATGTGTTTCATCTTTTTTTGTATTTGGTTAATATTTAACATTTAGCCAAGGTGTCTTTTCGGCTGCAAACTTCTTTACCTGCAATGGAATATCGGTGCACATATAGTCGGCTCCGAGGTATGCGCCAAGCACGAAATCGGCGGTGGTGTAACCTGGCCAAAGACTTACGATTAGGCCAGCCTTGTGGGCCTTCTTTACTGCGTCTCTGGTTGTGCCAGGCATCTTTGCTCCAATACGGTTGATGCCCAACGATTTCGCCAAATTGATTGTCCACTCGTTAAGTGGCTTGCTGGTGATCATAAGCAGCTGAACACCAGGGTATTTCTGCTGCAAATAGCGGAGGCCGCGATAGTCGCTCGATGTGAATACATAGTCGGCATCTGCCGGCTTATCCTTCATAACCATAGCATAGAGCTGGTCGCAGTATGCCTGCAAGCGCTCCTCGGGGTAGAGGTTAACAGGTTTGGTCTTCATCTCGAACTCTACATACAAGCCCTCCTTGTCCTTAAGCCACTCGAGCAACTCCGGTAAGAAAGCGAGTTTTCCGCCCTTCTTTGTGAGCAGGGCGCGCAACTCATCGGCACTCTTCTCCTCAACAATGCCTTTGCCATTGGTAGTGCGCTCCAAGGTGTGGTCGTGGGTAATTACCATCTCGCCATCCTTGGTGAGACGAATGTCTACCTCAAAACCTCGGTAGCCAGCGTCGTAGCTCGCCTGAAATGCGGCCATAGTGTTCTCGTCGAACTCCATACGACCACCTCTGTGTGAGAATACTCGAATCTCCTGCTGCTGTGCATATGTTGCGGTTGCCGAGACAAGGGCAATAGCAAGCATTGTTAGCTTTATAAATCTCTTCATATCAGTAATTTATTTGAGTTATCTACAGAAACTATTTAGGCTATCTCCCAAGCTCCACCTTTGCCAAAGACCTTCTCGACGAGCTCGTCATAGAAACCTCCGCGACGCGCCAAATCGAGCAGGTTCATACGCCAACGCATCAACTGCACGAATGGCATCATATCCTTCAACTGCTGACGAGTTACGCCAATGTCGGATGGATCGGTCGGAGCACCAACCTTGCGGAAACACTCTTGCATCTTCTCGAACGGGTAGACCTGCTTGCGGTATTGTGCCTTGAGGAGTGGCCAATGTTTCTTGAACATAGTGAGCTGCTCGCGAACGGTCTCCTTGTCGTTATACTTTGTGGTGATCTCCTTGTAACCCAACTCCGGCGAGACGAAGTCCTTGAAGATCTCGAGTGCTCGCTGCTGCTCCTCTTCGAGCGATGGCCAAGCCTCTACACACTTCTCAATATCGAGTTCGCGCAGATCCATCTCAAGGAATGCGTCGAACACCGCACACATTGTGAGTGTGCCGATAGCGACTTGGAAGCCGTGCGACTGTAACTTGCCATTATAGGTGTGTCCCGTCATATCGAGGTAGTGGCTAAAGAGGTGGTCGGTGCACGATGCAGGGCGGCTTGAACGGGCTGCTTGCATTGCAAAACCGCTCAATGTAAGTCCCTCGAAGAGGTCTGCAATAGCCTTCTTGTCACAAGCGGCAACTCCATCAGGATTTGAGAGCTGCTCGTCGAGAACATCCTGCAACATATGCCAAGCTTCCGGAATGAGTGGCTCGGTGCCCATAATGTCGGCAATCATCCACTCTGCACCGCAAGGAATCTTGGCTGCGAGGTCGGCATAACCAGCTGCGGTCATCTCCTTAGGTGCTGCGGCTATAACATCGATGTCTGCCAGGATTGCCACGGGTGCAGGGCACTCGAATGTCTGCTTCAATCCCTCGTAGCTGATGGACGCACCAAATGACGAATATCCATCTACAGATGCGGCTGTAGGGATGGTAAGATACTGCTGGCCAAGGTGGTGCGAACCGAGCTTGCAGAGGTCGTTGATAACACCTGAGCCGACAGATACCATAATGGCACCCGCCTGCTTGGCAGCCTCCTCAACCTCAATTACATAGCACCACTCAGCGTGAAACTCATCCTTTTGGATGATGTGCGTAGTGGTGTCGATACCTGCCTCCACAAGGTGGTTGTAGACCTGCTCTCCCGCAACTCGCCAAGTGTTCTTGTCGGCAATCACAATTGCTCGTGCATCACCAAACTGCTCTTTGAAGATTTTGGGGGCGAGATGGAGAATGTTACTCTCCATCTCGAAAACCTTTGTATCCGTAGCAATTGCCAACGCTTTTGATATACGCTCCTTTGCTGTCATAATATATATAAGTATACGGATTATACCAATTTGAGTTCAGCCTTGATTGCCTCAATCTTAGCGTCGAGCTCAGCCTCTACCTTGTCGAACTCCTCGACTGATGGCAGGGTAGCCTTCACACCGAAGTAGAACTTGATCTTTGGCTCTGTGCCCGAAGGGCGCACCGAAACCTTTGTGCCATCCTCGGTAACCCACTGCAGTACATTGCTCTTGTCCTCAATCTCAGGGATAGGGCACACCACGCCGGTTACAGTGTTCTTCAGCTCGAGAGTCTTGTAGTCGTAAATCTCAACCACCTTCGAGCCGAGAATCGACTGCGGAGGGTTTGCGCGATATTCAACCATCATATTCTGGATAAGCTCTGCGCCATCCTTGCCCTCGCGAACTACATTTACGAGACCCTCGCGATAGAAACCGAACTTAACATAGAGGTCCTGCAACCACTCGTAGAGTGTAACGCCCTTTGTGTCGCGGCACCAAGCGGCAGCCTCGGCAGCCAACGAACAAGCCGACACGCCATCCTTGTCGCGTACATAGTCGCCTGCGAGGTAACCGAACGACTCCTCACCACCGCCGATGTACTGCGCCTTGCCCTCGTTCTCGCGGATAATCTTTGCAATATACTTGAAACCTGTAAGACAGTTGTAGCACTTCACGCCATAAGCCTCGGCTACTGCGTCAGGCATCATTGAGGTTACGATGGTCTTAACGATGTAGTCGCCATCCTTGATACGACCGAGTTCTGCCCAGCGAGTGAGCTGGTAGCATACCAAAAGCACCAAAGTCTGATTTCCGTTGAGCAAGACATACTCGCCCTTCGAGTTACGCAGTGCCAAGCCGATACGATCCGAATCTGGGTCGGTTGCCATAGCGAGGTCTGCTCCCTCCTTCTCTGCCAAATCGATCGCCATCTTCATTGTAGGGCGGTTCTCTGGATTTGGCGAAGCTACGGTAGGGAAGTTACCATCCAAAACGGTCTGCTCCGGTACGGATATGATGTTTGTGAAGCCGAAGTTCTTTAGCGAAGCAGGGGTGAGTCGTACACCTGCACCGTGGAGTGGGGTGTAGACAATCTTCATATCGTGGAAACGCTCAACGCTATCGGCCGAGAGCTGCAGCTCCTTGATCTTGGCGAGATACTTCTTGTCGAACTCCTCGTCGAGGATGGTGATATTCTCGGGGTTGAGACCCGTCAATACCTGCGACACCTCGGTGATCTTCTCGACCTCCTTAATAATATTAGTATCGTGCGGAGCGGTTACCTGCGAACCGTCGCTCCAATAAGCCTTGTAGCCATTGTACTCCTTCGGGTTGTGAGATGCAGTGACCATAACACCCGATTGGCAGTTCAACTCGCGAATTGCGAACGAGAGCTCCGGAGTTGGGCGCAACTCGTCGAAGAGGAATGTCTTGAAGCCATTCGAGGCGAAGATGTCTGCAACGTGCTCGGCGAAGGTGCGCGAGTTGTTGCGCGAGTCGTGTGCGATGGCAACGCGAATCTCCTCGTTAGGGAAGTTGAGCTTGAGATAGTTTGCAAGGCCTTGTGTTGCGAAGCCTACGGTGTAGTTGTTCATATGGTTTGTACCTACTCCCATAATGCCACGCAAGCCGCCTGTACCAAATTCCAGGTCTTTGTAGAAACTCTCGACCAACTCCTTAGGGTTGTTATCAATCAGACTCTGAACCTCTTGGCGAGTAGCCTCGTCAAACTCAGGACCGAGCCACTTCTCGGCCTTCGACATAACCAATTGCTGTAAGTTATCCATATTAACAGTTTTTTGATAAGTTTTGTTTATATATTTTGTGAAATTTATTCGAATTTTTATCTCTGCAAATATAGCAATTTTATTTTTAATAAAGTGTATCAGCGAGTTAAAATTTAGAGTCAAAAATCATTTTCTTTGCCCATAGTAAATAATATTAAATAAACAATAGTTGCGCCATTTTTTTTTCCACAATTTTATTCTCACCTTTGCAATGTCAAACAACGAGCTCCGTTTGATTTGACTTGATATTATAGCCCAAAACATTATTAATCAGTAATTTATGTTTGCAACAGCCGCAACATACACCGATGCTTGGCAAATTTGTCTCAGTCAGCTTAAGGCGAAGACCTCGGCCGAAGAGTTTGCGCAGTGGTTTCTTCCGATAGAGCCACTCGAGTTCGACGGTGCGAGACTTCGAATCAAGGTGCCGGATCGCGACTTTGCGAGAACTATCGAGAGTAACTACAGTCAGGTGTTGAAACCGATTATCGCGCAGCATTTCGGTAGTGAAACCCGCCTCTATTATGCTATCCCAAAGAGCAATCATCCGATAGCTGTTCCGAGCGAGAGTGATGCTACTGTATCTGAGCAGTCGTTCAGTCAGCCAACTGACACGTCAAATATACGAAATCCTTTTGTAATTCCAGGCATAAATCGTCTGCGAATTGAGCCTCAGCTCAATAAAAATTATACATTCGATAATTTTATCGAGGGAGAGTGTAATCGTTTGGTGCGTTCGGCAGCTATGTCTATATCGGTTAATCCTGGTAGCCATACGCCATTCAACCCTCTCTATATCTATGGAGATTCGGGACTTGGTAAGACTCACGTGGCGCACGCCATCGGCAACGAGGTGCGTCAGCGATTCCCCGAGTTGCAGGTGTTGTATGTGGCGATGAGCAAATTTCAGGCTCAGTTCCAGGCTGCAACCATAAATCACGACATTCCGAACTTTATCCACTACTATCAGGCTGTGGATGTGCTTATCCTTGACGATATTCAGGAGTTGTCGGGCAAACCGGGTACGCAAAATGCCTTCTTTAATATATTCAACCACCTGCAGATGTCGGGTAAGCAACTTGTGCTTATTTCGGATAAACCACCAGTGGAGTTGAAAGATATCGAGGAGCGATTGCTCACCCGTTTCAAGTGGGGCTTGTCGGCCGAGATTCGAGTACCTGACTACGAGACAAAGGTTAAGATTATTCGCACAAAGGCTAATCAGCTCAATGCTGATATTCCAAATGAAGTGGTTTCTTACTTGGCCGAGAATATCTCTGCGAATATCAGAGAGATAGAGGGTGCGATCTCTTCGCTTGTGGCCAATGCCACTTTTATGAATAAGCGCATCACAACGACGCTGGCGAAGGAGGTGCTCAAGGTCTATGTCTCGATGTATCAGAAGGAGATTACAATCGATCATATTCTTACCACTATTTGTGAACAAATGGGTGTTGACAAGGAGCGTCTAAGTTCGTCTGAGCGTACTCGCGAGGTTGCCATTGCTCGTCAGTTGGCGATGTATCTCGCAAAGAAGCATACCAAACAGCCACTGACCAATATCGGAGCAGCGATTGGTGGTCGCAATCACGCGACGGTGCTACACTCCTGCAAGACGATATCGAATCTAATGGAGACCGAGAAGATGTTCCGTCAGCAGGTTGAGCAGATCGAAAAGATACTGCTAAATTAAAGAGATGGAAGTTGGGGCAATGATTGCTCCAACTTTTTTTTGTTTTTTCCATTGTAGTCGAAATGGGTGTGTGTTAATTTATTTTTGAAAAAAAATAAGGTGAAAGAGTGGTTTGTTTATGAAAATTATTGTATATTCGCACAGTTATTGAAGCGTTGGTTGTAAATTGTAGCTTGAATAGACCTTTTTTATACACATTTTTAACTTTTATTAATTTAACTAACAAAAACCAAAAATTATGAAAGCAAGAAGATTTTTTGCGTTTGTAGCCGGAGCAGCAATGCTCTTTGGCGTGGGTTGTACACCTGAGGATGGTGGTGCAGAGGACACAACAAGCCCTGCTGAGATCACAATTTCTCCTGCAGAAACTGCAGTCTTGTTGGAGGGTGACACCAAGACATTTAGCGTTACATCGAACGCATCGTGGGTTGCAACTTGCGATGTTGAAGGTGTGACTATCTCTCCAGAGTTGGGTAAGGGCAACGCCAATGTTACCGTTACCGTTCCGGCATCTCCGGTAGTGCGCAGTATTGAAGTTAGCTTCACTGCAAGCAAGCCGGCTACTCTTGAGGGTATGCCTTACACTTCGACAGCTAATGCAACTGCTACCATCTACCAGAATGCTGGTGGTGAGATAGTAGAGGGCGGTATCGCGTCTATCAAGGCAGCCGGTGACTACGACATCCAGGGTGCTTGGGTTGTTGCAGCAAGCTCGCAGAGCTTTGTAATGACCGACAACAGCGGTGGTTGCATCTTGACCTATTTGGGCAATGGCGCAACTATCCCTGCTGTAGGTACAGTTTTGAATGTTTCGGGTGCAGTTACCACTTACGGTGGTTTGTTGCAGTTCGGTAAGGATGCTACAATCACTCCTACCGGCGAGACTATCAATGTAGGTTATGGTACTCCACTGGACCTCAGCACCTATGCAGCACTCGACACCTATGCAAAGAACCTCTCGGTTGTATACGCAGAGATGAAGGGTCAGCTCGTAGTGAAGGATAGCAATAAGGGTTATAACAACTACAACCTCAATATTGAGGGTCACGATGGTTATGATGACTACAAGGGTTCTATCTCTTACGCACCAACTGCTCTTGCAAATCAGTTGAATGGTTTGAATGGTGCATACATCATTGCTCGTGGTTATATGGTAGGTATCTCGGGTACCGTCTACGCAAATATGGTAACTGTGAGCGTAGAGGTTGATGCAAGTCACCCTGTTCTCCAGGCTGAGAATATCTCGAATGTTCCTGCTGAAGGTGTTACTAATGCAACTCACAACATCACTGTTGCTGCTCTTGATAGTGTAACAGCAACCCCTGATGGTACAGTTGTTACATTTGCAGAGGTAAATGGCAATGTTTTGACCTACTCTGTATCGGCTAATGAGGGTGCTGCTCGCGAGGGCGAGATCACTCTTTCGGCTGAGGGTGTTGAGAGCGTGACTATCAAGGTTGCTCAGAAGGCTGCTCCTTCGGGCGAAGTTGGCGAGGAGAAGACCGTGTCGATCGTATTCAATACTTTGGGCCTTGCAAATGCAGAGAATGTAGATGGTAGAACATTCGAGGTAGATGAGAATGTTTCGTTGGTATTCAGCAAGGGCGGCGCTGGCACTGCTCCTGCATACTATGATGCATCAAACGGTATCCGTATGTATCAGAATGGAGCAGTTTTGGACGTAGATGCTAACGGCAAGACTATCACATCTATCGACTTTGTATTCGACAATAATATGTACTATTTGGGCTGTGACACCGGATCTCTTTCGGCTGAGGCAAGCACTCGTACTTGGACAGGTGAGGCTGATGCAATCAAGTTTACCTCTACAGGTACAACTTCGAAGACTCGTGCTTACATCAAGTCGATGACTATCACCTACAGATAGTAAGACAATATAATCCAAGGCAGGCTGATTACCTGCCTTGGGTACTAAATTTAATTGACAATTGAAAATTGACAATTGATATAATTTTGAAGAGTTTGAGAAATATAAATTTTAGAATTAGAAGCATCAACTTTAGCATTGTCGCTATGTTGATGCTTGTATTTGGTTTTACGGCTTGCGTAGAGTCGGAGTGGACACCATACAAGTCGGGCGCATCGTTGCCCAACTCCGTGATAACATACCAAACTACCATTTTGTCGGGAAAGACCAAGGGCGACCCTGCATATATGTGGAGGGCAAAAGTGGTGAGAGGTGCAGAGTTCTGCTCGATAGTTAAGTCTGTTGGCGCAGTTGGTGAGGATTTCCAGGTGCGATTCGAGATGAATAATTCGGAGAGCGAGCGTAGTGCCGAGGTGGAAATCGATTTTACGGATGGTTACACCGCGAGCTTCACTATTCGTCAGTTGGCCAAGACCAAAGATCCCGATTACGATCACACTTGGGGTGAGCAGCCCGCCTATCGTGATGGGGTAGATTTGCTCCACAAGACCTACTATACAACGCTGATGAATGGTCAGCGAGTGCGCAACTACTCGGTGTGCTACGATTTGGGCAAGTTGTGCTCACATTGGGTGGCTTACCCTCTGCACTCTACATATATGCAGCGCGGAACTTACACAGCAGCCAACAATAATGGTCGCACCGATGCTTGGGCCTACGACGATGCCGTCTGCGAATATTCGTCAAACGGAGGCTATAGGGTAGTGCGTTACGACTATACCGACCCTGTGATTCCTCAATCGAAGCAGTGGCCTGCTCGCTCAACATATGGCGGTGGATATGCTCGTGGCCATATCTTGCCATCGGCATCGCGTTACAACACCTTCAATACCAATGCGCAGACCTTCTATTCGGTAAATATTATGCCGCAGGAGTATGACTTTAATGGCGGCTCGTGGGTTACAATCGAAAACAAGGTGCGAGGTTGGGTGGTTCCGGATACGCTGTTCGTGGTTACGGGTACGCTGTTCGAGGGTGCAAAGCGCACTGTGTCGAAGAGTGGTGTGACTGCAACCGTGCCATCACACGCATACAAGCTCCTGTTGCGTACAAAGTTGGGAAATAGTAAGAAACATATATCGAACATCACATCGGCCAACGAGTTGCAGTGCATAGCGTTTGTCTATGAGAATAGCGAGAGTGCACAGTATGACACTCCTCAGCAAGCCGCCACTACGGTAGCCGAGATTGAGCGACGTTCGGGCTTTACATTCTTTAGAAACTTGCACCCATCGATTGCCGAGGCGGTCAAGAATCAGAAGAACTTGAAGGATTGGGGCCTATAAAATTGTATAAATTTATATTAATTTTAATCATATGAAAAGAACGCTTTTAACCCTTTTGTGTGTTGTGGCAGTAGCCGCAATGGTCTTTGCGCAGAAGCCTTACAAGGTGGTATTCTACAACCTCGAAAACCTGTTCGACACAATCAACGATCCGAACAAGAACGATGAGGAGTATCTCCCTGAGGGTGCGCGCAAGTGGACCACCTACCGCTACAACTGTAAGCTTGACAATATGTCGCGCGTATTGTTCGACATCGCTGCTGAGGATAAGAATTTCCCTGCAGTAATCGGTGTGTCGGAGATTGAGAATCGCCTCGTATTGGAGGATTTGATTGCAACGCCACGATTGGCAAAGGCAAACTATCGCATCGTTCATTACGACTCGCCGGACCGTCGCGGTGTCGATTGCGCCTTCTTCTATCGTCCCGACAAGTTCCAGTTGGAGGGCTCGGAGGCGCATCGTGTGTCGTTTCCTGGTCGACCAACATTCTTCACTCGCGACCTCGTTGCTATGTGGGGTAAGATTGAGGGCGAGCCATTCTACTTTATCGTGTCGCACTGGCCATCGCGTCTCGGTGGAAAGGAGCGCTCGCAGTATTCGCGCGACCACGTAGCAGCGCAGTGTAAGCACATCTGCGACTCGGTGCGCAAGGTGAATCCTAACACCAAGGTTGTTATTATGGGCGACTTCAACGATGATGCCACCGATGCAAGCGTTGTAGAGGTGCTTGGCGCAAAGGGTGACAAGAAGGGTAAGATCGGAGGATTGCAGCCAAACGATATGTATAATCCGTTCTACTCGATGTTGAAGGCTGGTTATGGCACTTTGGGTTATCGTGATTCGTGGAATTTGTTCGACAATATCGTAGTATCGGAGAATTTGGCTACGGGCTCGACCGGAGCATTGAAGATTCAGAAGAAGGAGGGCGCAAAGTTCTACGGAAACATCTTCAACCGTCCTTATATGATTCAGCAGGAGGGTCAGTACAAGAACTATCCGTTGCGTTCGTTCGTCGGCTCAAACTTCCAGAACGGTTATAGCGACCACTTCCCTGTCTACATCTACATTTCGAAGTAAGAGAAGATAAACATTATAAATAAAAGGTATGAAACTGAAATTTTTACTTATTGCAACGATGGCAATGCTCGCATCGACCGCCTTTGCACAAGAGAGCGGATTGAAGGGTAGGGTGCTGTCGCGCAACGGCAGAACTGCTGTCGGAAATGTTGCAGTAACGATTGAGGGTACAACCTACAAGGCGCAGACCAACGATGAGGGTTACTTCGAGTTGAAGGGCGTGCCTGCAGGTGACTACAAACTCTCGTTTGCTGCTCCCGAGTTCGAGAATCTCGATATCGTGGTTAAGGTCGAGAATGGCGTTAAGGATATCAACGCTGTAATCGTAGTTCCTAAGGCTGTTTCGGGTGAGGTGCTCGACGATGCAATCTTTGCAGAGTTGGACAACGACTCGTCGGCATCGGATACACAGGCTTTGCCATCGACCCTTTCGGCTTCGAAGGACCTCTACAACAACATCGCTTCGTATCGTTTTAGCGAGATGCGATTCAATGTGCGTGGTTACGACTCGAAGTACACCGATGTATACCTCAATGGTATTCGTTTCAACGACGCTTTGACTGGCTATGGCCCTTGGTCGTTGTGGAGCGGTATGAACGACGCGACCCGTAATCAGGAGACCACTGCCGGCTTGACAGCAACCGACTACGGTGTAGGCGGTTTTGGCGGTACAACCAACATCAACGCTCGTGCATCGCAGATGCGTAAGGGCTTCCGTGCAAGCGTATCAGGCGGTAACCAGATGTACAACTTCCGTGCTATCGTGTCGTACGCAACAGGTCAGCTCGACAATGGTTGGTCGTTTGCATTTTCGGCTTCGACTCGTCAGGGTGGTAACGGCTATGTAGATGGTGTTTACTACAACTCGTATGGTTACTTTGCAGCAGCAGAGAAGCAGTTCAATAAGCAGCATCGCCTTTCGTTGATGGTGCTCGGTACTCCGCAGCAGCGTGGTGCGCAGCAGGCGTCGACTCAGGAGGCTTACGATATGTTCGGTAGCAACTACTACAATCCGAATGTTGGTTATCAGAACGGTAAGTTGCGTAATACCCGTGTCCGTCGCTCGCACGAGCCTATCGTAATGCTCAACTACTACTACGACATCAACGAGAAGACCCGCTTGACCGCAGCTACATCGGTGCGTTTCGGTTTTAATGGCTACTCGGCGCTCACTTGGAAAGATGGTGCAGACCCACGACCTGACTACTATCGTTACTTGCCATCGAACTACACCTCGCAGATTCTCACCGAGAATGGTTTCGCAAACTTCCTCGCACCAAACTCGTCGGAACTTGCTAAGCAGGGTCTGCTCCACGAGGCAATTTATGCTCTTCGCTCGGGTGCTACAGGTGTGGCGGTTAATGGAATCTTTACCCCATCGAGCAACGACCAGATATTCTCATACTTACAGGGTGCAGCCGATGCTCGCGCGATATGGAATGGTCGCATCGATTTCGACAATATGATCAACTCGAACAAAAATGGTGCGGCTTCGCCATATGCCGAGGGACATCGTTCGAACTATATGATCGAGGAGCGTCATACCGACCAGATCGACTACAACTTTGCAGCGAATATCTCGCACGACTTCAGTGCTAATCACCACCTCTTGGCTGGTGTTAAGGCTCGAGTGAATCGCACCGAGTACTACGACAAGATTAAGGATTTGCTTGGCGGTGACTTCTGGGTGGATGTCGATAAGTTTGCAGAGCGCGATATGGGTAGCAACCCAATTGCCTACCAAAACGACCTCGACTACTACAACGAGCACGGTCACGCACGCATCGTTCGTGAGGGTGACAAGTTCTCGTATGACTACTATGCACACGTGCGTCAGGCTCAGGCTTGGGCTATGTATCAGTACCGCGCCGGTGGTTTCGAGATGAATGTCGGTGGCGAGGTAGGCTACGCAGGTTTGTGGCGTCACGGACTTTTGCGCAAGGGTCTCTTTATCAACGATTCGAAGGGTGATTCGAAGCACTTGAACTTCTTGACCTACAAGGCAAAGGCGACATTCTCATACCGCTTCTCGCAGGCTCACCACTTGGCGTTGAATCTGGGTGCTGTGCAGGATGCTCCAACATTCAATTCGGCATTCGTCTCGCCTCGTACCCGTAATACTGTTACCCCTGGTTTGACTCCGGAGCAGGCTTACAGCGCAGAGTTGGTCTACAACCTCAATTTGCCATATATCCAAGCTCGCGTTGCAGGTTACTTCACCGAGATGACCAACGCTTCGAAGGTAATTTCGTTCTACGATGATACCCAGTCGTCGTTCACCAACTTCGCTATGAGTAATATCGACAAGCGTTATATGGGCGTTGAGCTTGCTGTTCGCGTTCCAATCTGGGGTGGTTTGGCATTCCAGTCGGCATTCAACTATGGTGACTACCGCTACACTTCGAATCCAAACTTTGTGCAGACAGTCGACAATAGCAACAAGGTGAAGCTCGAGGATAAGGTGAACTGGAAGGGATTCTATGTGGAGAGCACTCCGCAGTTAGCCCTCAATGTAGGCCTCGACTTCCGTGGACCAAAGAATTGGTTTGCATCGATCAACTTCAACTTCTATGACAAGTTGTATCTCTCGATGAACCCTGCATATCGTACCGATAACGCTGTGAAGCCATTTATTGATGTGCTCACCAGCGAGAGCAGCAACATCGATCAGAGGGCGTGGGCTTCGCGACAGATTAAGGCAATGCGTGCAGAGGAGGAGCTTGGTCACGCCTACACTTTGGCAGCCAGCCTCGGTAAGAACTGGTATATCGGTCGCAAGTACACAATCGGTTTCAGTGCAGAGGTCAAGAATATATTGAACAACAAGAACATTCGCACAGGTGGTTACGAGCAGATGCGTATGCGTAAGGTGCGTGGTACAATGCCAGGACAGTCGAATCCTTCGACCACCTATTACACACACTTCGACTCGAAGTACTTCTATATGCTTGGTACAACCTGCTTCGTGAATGTCTACTTCCGTTTCTAGAGGTCAAACCGATAAATTGATAAATGATTATGAGACAATATAAGATGATTTTGGTAGCATTGATCGGTTTGATTTTTACCGCTTGCTACAACGATTTCGAGGCACCAAAAGCACCTACAGTATTCACAGATGACCTCTTCGAGGCGGTGAATCCGGGTGTGAAGCATATCACCATTGCAAAGCTTAAGGAGTTGTACGGTGATGTACAGAATAGCGGAAGTACCAACAATCAGGAGGAGACTCGCTACCTCCGTTTCGTTACAAATCCCGAGATGGAGTGTACCGATTGGGAGATTAAGCAAAGGTGGTACGATACCGGCAACTACTATATCAAAGGAAAGGTTATCTCGAACGACGAGGAGGGTAATATCTACAAGTCGCTCCATATCTTCGACGGTACTGCTGCAATCGAGCTCAAGCTTACGAATGGTCTTTTCCTTGACTATCCTTGCGATCTTACAACAGGTGAGACTCGTTGGGTCTATGTTAAGTTGCGCGGTTTGTACCTCGGTAACTTCCGTATGATGTTGTCGGTTGGAGATATCCCAACCACAAGCTACAACTCGTGGGGAGCGTACAAGTACTATGCTAACTCGAATATTGTAAGTCAGCGCAAGGTTCGCGAACACGTATTCCTTGGTGAGAAGGCTACCTTGAAAGAGGGTACTACTGACGATTGCGACATTCTTGTGGTTGACAATGGTTCGTACAGTAAGTTGTTCCAGAACGCAAAGTATCTTGGTCGCTTGATTCGATTCAAGGGTCTTACAGTGCGCTACGCCGGTGCAAACAACGAGGCCGGTGAGACTACAGGTATTGGAGATAACATCTATCCGCAGTGGCTCTGCTCGGCAGGTATCCCTAACAGCATTGGTGGCTCGCCAACTCAGGTGGTGCAGAAGCCTTGGTACAAGATGGCTTATAGCGTAGATGGTATTGCTCAGTATGGTAGTATACTTGTTACCTACAACGATGGTATTCCTGCATCAACCAACGAGGCTGGTGTATACACCGTGCGTACAAGTGGTTATTCGCGTTTTGCGGGCAACTTCATTCCGAAGGATGGTGCAGTGGGCGATGTACTTGCAATCTTCAGCATCTATGCTCACAATTGGAACTATCAGTATGCAACTTACCAGTTGTCGATAAATCGTTACGAGGATTTCGGTTTTGAGACAGAGCCGAAGGAGGAACACCCGTTGTGGAGCAGCTACTTGACTTCGGTTGAGAATAGCTTCCCTAAATATTCGCTCAAGCCACTCACAGATGACGCTGCTCACGCCGAGCAGGTTGAGATATGGGAGGCTAAGTATTTGGCTAATAAGCCTGCTGACGATGGAACTCCTGCCTGGGAGAAGTGGAACGAGTGGGCTGATTGGGTGGTATGGTGCCTCAAGAATACCCCGAAGGAGTCGTGGCTCCTGCCGCAGTATCTCACCGAGGATGACGATTCGCAATAGTCGTTTCCGTTATTAGCAACTAACACAAAGAGGCTGGCTGAAAAGTCCGTAGTTGGGCTTGTAGTCAGCCTCTGCTGTATCTGATGCCGAATGTTTTGGCAATAATAAAATCAAAAAAATCCAATTTTTTGCATCAGAAATCGAAAGAATTGGTATATTTGTACGAAATTGCAATTATGTTTGTAGTTTTCACCTTGTGGGATGCGTCTAATTGAGAAAATGGGACAATAAAATGGGCGAAAACTGCGTTAGGATATATAATGGGCAGACAAAAGAGATAACTACAATTCAATTTTTGTTATAAAAATGAAAAGATTATTTACATCCGTCATCGCGTTGTTAGTTGCAATGGTGGTGACAGCGCAACCGGCGCAACAGATTCCGGTTATCCCTGCGGACAAGGCTGTTCGTGTGGGTACACTTCCCAATGGAATGAAGTACTATCTTCGTCACAACGACAAGCAGAAGAATTTGGCAGATTTCTACATCTCGCACGATGTGGGTGCTATTCAGGAGGATGACGACCAGCAGGGTTTGGCTCACTTCCTCGAGCATATGGCATTCAATGGTACAAAGAACTTGCCGGGCAAGATGCTTATCGAGTACCTCGAGACTGTAGGTGTTAAGTTCGGTACAAACCTCAATGCTGGTACATCGTGGGACTACACTCAGTACCTCCTCAAGGATGTACCAACAATCCGTCCAGGAATCGTCGACTCGGCACTCCTTATTCTTCACGATTGGTCGCACTTTATCGCTTTGCAGCCAAAGGAGATTGACGCTGAGCGAGGTGTTATTATGGAGGAGTTGCGTATGCGTGACGGCGCGTCGTGGCGCGGTACAATCAAGATGTTGCAGGCTCTCGGTAAGGGTACTCGCTATGAGCACCGCAACCTTATCGGTCACCTCGATGGCTTGAAGTCGTTTAGCCACACTTCGCTCGAGAACTTCTACAAGAAGTGGTATCGCCCTGAGTTGCAGGCTGTAGTTATCGTTGGTGATATCAATGTTGACGAGATTGAGGCTAAGTTGCAGAAGTTGATGGCTGATATTCCTGCATCACCAGCCGATGCACCTCAGAAGGAGCATATCGTAATTCCTGACAACCAGGAGCCTATTATCTCGATGTTTGAGGATCCAGAGATGACCGAGACAAGCGCTACACTCTTCATCAAGCGTCAGGCGTTGCCAAAGCAGTATAACAACACTGTTATTGCAGAGCAGTTGAGCCTTGTTGCTGCACTTGCCGAGGATATGGCAAATGCTCGTCTTCGCGAGATTTCGATGAAGCCTAACGCACCATTCACAAGCGCATATTTCAACGATGGTGGAGTAGGTATATGCCCAACATTTGCGGCTATTGCTGTTGGCGTAAATACACAGGACGGCAAGATGTTGGCAGGTTTTGAGGCTGCATATACCGAGTTGGAGCGTATTCGTCGTCACGGCTTTACCGAGGGCGAGTTGGAGCGTGCGAAGAACAATGTGATGAAGATGCAGGAGGTTGCATACAACAACCGCAACGACCGCAAGAATGGTCAGTATGTTCGCCGTTACCTCGATGCTTTCCACAAGAACACGCCTATGCCTGATGCAGAGACCGAGTGGAAGTTGGATAGCACAATCATTGCCAACATTCAGTTGCCGATGATTAACCAGGTTATGCAGCAGTATATCACCGACCACAATCACGTAGTGATTGCACAGGCTCCAAAGAAGGAAGGTTTGGTAAATCCTACCGAGGCGCAGTTGGCAGAGGTTTTAGCAAAGGTCAAGAAGGCAGAAATTGCACCTTATGCCGATAACACCGTTAAGGAGCCGCTTATCTCGCCTGACAAGAAGTTGAAGGGCTCGGCCGTGAAGAAGGAGTCGAAGAATGAGGCTTATGGTACTACTGAATGGACTCTCAAAAATGGTATGAAGGTGGTTGTTAAGCCTACCAAGTTCAAGGCAGACGAGATACAGGTGTCAATGATTGCACACTTCGGACAGTCATCATTGAGCGACGAGTTGTATTGGCCTTCGGCATTCCTCTCAACCTTTATGGGTCGTATGGGTGTATCGAAGTTTACGGCTACTGATCTCCGCAAGCAACTTTCAGGCAAGAGCGTAAGCCTTCGTGTTTCGCCAGATGACTACGAGACAGGTATTCAGGGTATGGCTTCGCCAAAGGATTTGGAGACTTTGATGCAGCTTATCTACTTGCAGTTTACCGAGCCTCGATTCTCGAAGGAGGATTTCGATGTTGCAATGAATCAGTTGAAGCCTTATGTACAGAACCTGCAGACAAACCCTGATTACATCTCGGGTGTTCAGCGTCAGAAGACACTCTATGGCAACCACTTCCGCCGTCAGCAGGTTACACCAGAGTTGCTTGATAAGATTAAGTTCGAGCTTATCGAGCCTGCTTACAAGGCTTTGTATTCGAATGCAGCAAACTTCACAACCTATATCGTAGGTAATGTCGATTTGGCAACTTTGAAGCCACTTGTTGAGAAGTATCTCGGCTCACTCCCTGTATCGAAGAAACTCTCGAAGAAGGTTGACGATGGCGTGCAGACTGTAAAGGGCGAGGTTGTAAATGACTTTAAGGTTAAGATGCAGCAGCCAAAGGTTGGCGTAACTCGCATCTACACCGGTCCTATCGACTACACAATGAAGAATCGCGTTGCAATGAATGTCCTCTCGCAGGTACTTCGTAGCCGCTACACCGTATCTATCCGCGAGGAGAAGGGTGGTACATACAGCGTAGGCGTAGGTGGTCGCGTATATGCCGATTACAAGCCTTGGTATCAGCTTATCGTAATGTTCGACACCAACGAGCAGATGGCTGACGAGTTGAGCCAGATTGTAATCGATGAGATTAAGAAGATTGCTACCGATGGTCCTAATAAGGAAGATGTAGAGAAGACTCGCAAGTATTTGTTGAAGGAGTACGAGAATCAAATCCAGCAGAATGGTACTTGGATTGATTGGCTCGACCTCTACAACTATCGTGGTATGGATTCTCTCGTCGAGTACAAGAAGGCAGTCGAGGAGTTGACCTACGACGATTTGAAGGCTCTCGCAGCCAAGATCCTCAAGGATAACAATATGGCTTATATCGTAATGCGTCCCGAGAAGTAGAATTCAAAATGCAAAATGCAAAATGCAAAATTGGGAGCGAGAATTTTCTCGCTCCTTTTTTTGTGAGTTTTAAAATAAGTTTCTAACTTTGTAGTGCAGTCATTGTAGACTGCGGACATATTGAAAGTGTTTTTCGCACTGTCCAAAGTAGAGAATGTGGCAATTTTCAACGAAACAAGGACAACGATTAACGCTCATTTCTTGTATATATGCTATTGGTATGCCCTATACCGATTTGATGCTGTATACAGGTGTGGGGTATCGTATCGTTTGTTTGTTTCGGGTTAGCCACAACCTTCTACTTAATGGACGAAAATCAACCTCACACTTTCTTTTTGTCATAACAGCGCAAACATTATAAACCATATTCTAATACTTACTGTTATGAAGAAACTTTTACTTGTGATTGCAGCAGTGGCAATGTTGTTGCCAAGTTGTCAAAAAATCAATGACGAACTTGATGCATTAGGTGCGCGCCTTGACAAGTTTGAAAACACCACTATTTCAACCATCAACGAACAGATTGCTAACATCAACACCTCCATTGCAGATTTGGAGGCAGCAGATGTTGAACTCAAAAACTACATCACAGCATTACAGGGTACTGCTGTGGAGTTACAGAAATCTATTGAGGACACCAATACTAAGATTGACGAGGTGAAAACGGCATTGCAGGGTGAAATTTCGACTGCAAAGGCAGATGTGTTGGCGCAATTGGAAGCACTCCGAACTGAGATGAACAATGAACTCTCTCAGATTAACTCTACCATCGCAACACTTCAAGCAAAAGACACCGAGTTGGAGGGTAAGATTACGGAGTTGAGAAACTATGTTGATACCGAACTCAAAAACACCAAAGATTGGGCAACTGCCACATTCTCAACACTTGAACAGTACAACGCTTTGTGTTCGGAGATTGCCACAATTAAGACTCAGATTGAGAACCTTAACAAATCTATCTCTGAACTTGAAACACGTCTCAATACCAAGATTGCCACCGACATTGCTACAGCAGTAAAGGGTTTACAGGGCGAACTTGCTGAGGCGGTAACCGAGATAACAAACTCCTACACATCTGCCATCTCAACTGCCAAAGAGGAGATTACAGCAGCATACACAGCAGCGATTCAGAGTGCTATTTCTGCACTTGAATCATCTATGAAACAGTGGGTAAATGAGCAGTTGGCGAAGTACTACACTATTGCACAAATTGATGCAATGCTTGCTACTATGGAGCAGGAAACGAATAGTAAACTCGAAGCACAAAAGGTATATCTCGAAGGACTTATCAGCGCCCTTTCGGATGAGTTGAAGTCGCTTATCAACACAAACAATGTTGCTATTGAGGAGTTGAAATCAAAGGTTAGCAACTTGGAAACCTCAGTTGCTAACAATGCAAGTAAGATTATCGAAAATTCATCAAATATCGCTAAAAACGCACAGGCAATCGCCACAAACTCTTCAAACATTGAGGAGTGCCAAACAGCGGTTGCCGCGAATGCTAAATTGATTGCCGAGAACAAGAGTGCTGTCGAGGCGTTGCAATCTTCAACCATTGCAAAGAATGTTGCAGACATTGCTACTAACGCAGAGAACATTACCAGGAACGCGGAACTTATTACCAAGAATGCCGTTGCAATCAATAACAACGCTGCGGCAATCGCACAAAATTCAGCAGATATTGTGCAGTTGCAGCAGCGCTTAGGCGATTTTGAGAACGAGATGGAGGAAATCTGCCAGCGAATTATACGAGATGCTATTAGTAATAACGGTTCAATCAGTTCATCTGAGGCATTAGCTTTAAGCACCCGTATTGACAATGAAATCTCAACTTTTAACTATCAAATAGCATTAATTGCAACTCGTGTATCTGTGGTTGAAAATGAGGTTTCAGCAATCAAGGGACAAATTGCAAGTTTATTAGCTGATATTATCGATTTGAAAGATTCTATTTCTGCCCTTTTGTCTCGCATACAATCTATCTCATACATACCTAAGTATGAAGATGGAAAGGCGACCGTTAACTATGATGGTGTTACAAGTTGTATTGGTCTTGATTTCGAGGTCTCGCCAAAAGATGCTGTCTCCGAGTTGGCAAAGGTGTGGCAAAGCGCAATAACGGTTAAGGCAATATACACTCAAACCCGTGCGGTGTCATTTATTGATATGCCGATAGAAGTTTTTGAGGAGGATGCATCTAGTGGTGTTATTTCTCTGAAGGTATCAGGCGAAAATTTGTCTCAAAGTTTCTTTGATGGCACCCAAACAGCGAGTGTAAGATTGTCTATATCAGATGGAAATAGTTCTGTTACAAGTGAGTATATTGCGCTAGAAATACAAACAATTATGGAGTATACAACAAGTAATGGAAAAATTGTAACCCCTTATAACGATTATTCTGTAATCTCAAATACATATTTCAATGGCGTAGGAAAAATCGTGTTTAGCGGACGACTCACTAAAATAAACGAATACTTTTGTCAGAGGTGTACAACATTAACATCTGTAACGATTCCCGCAAGTGTCAAAATTATTGGTGTCAACGCTTTCCAGGGTTGCTCGGAGTTGTCGGTAGTTAATATGCTCTCAGCACCTCCTGTGCTCGAAGGATCTGTATTTAGTAGTGTTGCTTCGAACTGTAAAGTCTATGTTCCATATGCATATATCCCAATCTATAAGTCCGCAAAATCGTGGAGTACTTATAGAAGTAAGATTTATGATCCTGCGAGTGATACCAAAACTATTGTTTATACATCATCGGATGGCGCAATTGTAACACCATATGATTCTTCTGTATTTGGAGCAAACATCACTGATAATACATATACTGATGGTCAGGGAGTAATAACCTTTGACGGTGAAGTGACCACCATAGGTACAGAAGCATTTTACGGATGTACTACATTGTCAAGCGTTATAATACCTAACAGTGTAGAGAATATTGGAAATAGAGCATTTAATGGTTGCTCTAGTCTTACAAAGGTAGGCGTTATTAATTGTAGTGTTGGTTCTTTAGCATTCAGAAATTGCAGCAATTTGAAATGCGTCTACTTTGGCGAAAATGCAAAGATTACCTCGAGTTCATTTGGTTATCTGAGTGAGATTTACTTTACTTGTATAACACCTCCAGAAGACTCAAATATGTGGGAATACGACGGAGAGAACGATGAAGAAATATTTTATGTTCGTTATGATAACAAAACGAAAATCTACGTGCCATTAGCCGCAATTGATACATACAAAACTACGGGTTATTGGTCTGATCTGTCACATTTGTATGTTGCATACTAAGCAAAAAAAAGATTGCCAAGGCTAAAACCTTGGCAATCTTTTTTATCTCCACTCAATCGCGGCGGTGCAGGCGACTTGGCCTTCGCCATTGCGGATCTCGAAGAGCGAGAGGTTGTCGCGTTGTTCGTAGCCAATGGTTAGAACTTCACCAAGGCGGCACTCCTTTGCAAAGTGGATGTCGAGGCGGAGTGGGCGGCTATCTGTCAGATACTCAATCGGTAGGGTGTTGAGCATCATACGGATATAACGCATAGTGTTGACGTGGCGGTTGAAGTCGATGTCGCTATAGCGCACCTCGTGAGTGCGAGTCACGCTTGGCTGAATGCCACGAACCTTACGCGGAGCTTCGCAAGGGGATGGTGCATCACAGAACTTGTCTGTGAAGAGGTGCTCGACCTCCTCCAACGATACAGGCATACGCTTCTCGAAATCGATAACGCACCACTGCGACACTGCACGACCAAATTGCACGCCTTCGTTGTCACTCAACTCGAAATTACGGGTTGAGATAAGGCGCGAGGTGTGCGGATTTACCCAAGTGAGGATGTTGTACTCGTCGTATTGCGCGGGCTGACGATCGATCTCGACCGACATACGCGAAAGCACCCACGAACGATTCTGCTGCATTAACACATCGGCACTAATGCCCTTGTGCTTGGCATCGGTGCCTGCCACATTGAGAATGTCGGAGCAGAGCGACTCGATGGTCGCGTGGAGCATAAAGTCGACCTTCTCGGGCGAAACGGTAAATTTATAGTTTGTCTTTTCTGCCATAAATTACTGATTTTGAACTGCGCAAATTTAGTGATTATCGGGCGAACAATCAACCCTTATGTCTTCAATAATTACATTTACAACACAATCTGTTACTCATTTGTTGTGTGCAAAGTTGGTGCGGAATTTGGTAGATATTCTTTTTTTCGCTACCTTCGTAGGTGGATATTACTAAATTTGGCAAGAGATGGGAATTAAAGTTAAACTCGACTTGATGTTAGCGCGTCGCAGAATGACACTTACGCAGCTCTCCGAGCGCATCGGAATTACACCTGCCAACCTTTCGATTCTAAAGACCGGCAAGGGTAAAGCTATCCGTTTCTCGACACTTGAGGCTATATGTCACGAACTCAATTGCCAGCCAGGCGAGATTCTTGTATTCGAAGAGGATTAACTCTAAATTATAATAAGGGTATGAAAATTGTAGTATTAGGGCCTGCGCACCCATATCGTGGCGGTTTGGCATCGATAATGGAGACTATGGCTCGCGAGTACCAGAGTCGCGGAGATGAGGTTAAGGTCTACACCTTCTCGCTGCAATACCCTTCGCTGTTGTTTCCGGGCAAGAGTCAGACTCTCGATACGCCCCCGCCGCACGATTTGCATATTGAGCGCGTTGTCAACACTTGCAATCCGCTCAACTGGATTAAGCTCGGCCGACGCTTGCGCAGAGAGGCTCCCGATATGATATTGATGAAGTATTGGACTCCGTTTATGGCCCCTTGCTTCGGCACTATCGCACGACTTGCCCGACGAAACGGTAAGACAAAGGTGGTGTGCCAAATCGATAATGTCGAGCCTCACGAACACCATTTAATCGACAAGCCGTTCAACCGCTACTATCTTGGTGCGGTGGATGGCTTTGTCTATATGTCGGAGCAGGTGGGTGGCGAGTTGAGAGCCTACACCTCAGCTCCAGCCATATTCTCGCCCCATCCGATGTTCGAGAACTTTGGCGAGAGGGTAGAGCGCAACGAGGCTTGTTCTCGACTTGGTCTTGATGCCGACAAGCGTTATCTGCTATTCTTTGGTCTTATTCGCGACTACAAGGGATTGGATTTGCTTCTTGAGGCGTTTGAGCGTGTCGAGAATAGAGATTTGCGACTACTTGTTGCAGGCGAGTTCTACAACGACAAGGAGCAATATAGCGCTGTGCTCGACCGTCTTGGCGAGAGGGTAGTGCTCCACGAGGGTTTTGTCAAGGACGAGGATGTCTGCAACTACTTCTCGGTGGCAGATGCTTTGGTGTTGCCATATCGCACCGCAACGCAAAGTGGCGTGACGCAGATTGCCTACAACTTCTCGCTGCCTATGGTTGTTACTCGCGTGGGTGGACTCCCCGAGATCGTTACTGACGGCAAGGTGGGCTTTGTTTGCGAGCCGACGGTGGATGGGATAGCCGATGCAATCGAGCGACTCTACAACGGAGATGTATTAGCCCATTTTGCCGAGAATTTTCCTGCGGAACGCAAGCGCTTCTCGTGGGCTACGATGTGCGATAAGTTGATTGAGGTATATAATCAAACGATATAAGGTGGAGCAGCTCCACCTTATATCATTCTATATCAATCGGATTACTCCTTGATGTTTGGCAACTCCAAACCATAGCCGTTGCGCTTGTCCATAGCCTTCAACCAGAGGCTGAACAACAACGCCAAACCGCCCAACGATGCAAACATCAACATCGGAAGGGTGTAGTTGTAGGCAACGCCCTCTACGCCAGCTGCAATCTGCTCGGCAACGCCAGGGTTGCTCTTCTCCAAAGCCCAACCGATAATCATAGGTGTGCCACTCAAGCCGAAGTTCTGTACCCAAAAGATCAACGAATATGCGCTACCCAAGAAGCGCTTGTCCATAATCTTTGGGATAGATGGCCACAACGATGCCGGTACCAACGAGAACGAGATACCCAGCAGGATGATTGCTGCGTATGCCACAATCTTGTTAGGGAATGCTGGCAATACCAATGCAAAAGTGAGGTGGCATACAATCATAAGCAACGAGCCGAGAATCAACATTGTAGCACCCTTGCCCTTCTTATCGAGGAACCAGCCGAGGAGTGGGGTGATGCAAGCGGCACCGATAGGGAACCAACGGAAGATGTCAGCTGCGGTGGTTGCATTGAGTCCGAGGTTGCTCTGCAACATATTTGCTGCAAACTTCTGGAATGGGAAGATTGCCGAGTAGTACAATACGCACAACATCGCCACAATCCAGAACAACTTGCTCTTGAAGATGTTTACAACATCCGAGAACTTGAACTCCTCCTCGCTCTCGCCCTGAATAGTCTCTGCACCAAGCTGCTTGTCGAACTTCTTGTCCATAACGCAGAATATAGCGTAGCAGAGCAATCCAATGAAGAGTAATGCCGAGCAGAATGCAACAGGTCGAACAACAGTAGGGTCGATACCGCCAATACCAGCCAAGCGTGGTGATATGGTGAATATAACGAATACGCCCACGCGAGCGAGAGCCATCTCCAAACCCATTGCAAGAGCCATCTCTTTACCCTCGAACCACTTTGCCAGGGCCTTCGATGCTGTGATACCCGCCATCTCGCAGCCACAGCCGAAGATCATAAATCCAAATGAAGCGAGCTTCGCGCTTGCAGGCATTGCAACCCACCAAGAGTTGAGCCAGCCCTCAAGTGCCGAGCCGATGAAGAGGTCGCTCACTGCATAGAGCTTGATGCAGGCACCCACAACCATAATGATTGCCGAGGTCAAACCTGTGAAGCGAATACCCATCTTGTCGAGGATGATACCTGCAACAATGAGGAAGCCCCACACATTGAGCAGGTACTCCGAACCTGCATAGGTGCCGAACACATCCGATGTCCAGCCACGCTGAATCTGGATCAACTCCTTGATTGGAGAGATCACATCGACGAACATATGCGCAAAGAGCATCATCAAGGCGATGAGAACCATCGCACTCCAACGAGCCCACGCAGAGTCGTTCAGTTTTCTTTGAATTGTTTGAGTCATAACTATTTTATATTTAAGTGTTTAATGTGTTGCGTATCGTTTGAGCACATCGTAGGACTCTTCGATGCCAAGCTCACCCGCCTTCGATATGTCGAGACATCCCTTGCGGGTATCCTTCATAAATATCTGTATCAGACCACGATTGTAGTAGGCCTCTGCAAAGTTCTCGTTTAGCTCGATAGCCTTGGTGTAGTCGTCGAATGCTTCGGGTAACTTGCCCGACAATGCGAGCAGATTTGCACGGTTGTAGTAGGCGTAGGCAAAGCCCGGGTGGAGTTTGATTGCCTTGGTCAAATCTTCGATAGCCTCGTCGTAGTTGTAGTTGCGAGTCGAGCGGTTGTGGAGTTGTCGTGCAGGGTCGCTCTCGATAGATATCCGTTGGTATGCGTTATCAATTGAGGAGATGAAGTCAATCATCTCGGCTCGAGTGGCAGCCCTGTTCAGATAGACGAACGGATTGGTAGGGGAGGCCTGTATAGCCGATGTGTAGCTATTGATGGCATTTGTATATTGCTTAACCAATGACTCCGATATCGCCAAGAGGAATATATCCTCGAATGAGGCGTTCGCAGTTGTGCGTACCGTGCTTTTAAGTCGGCGATTCATAGCAACAAGCGAGTCGGGTGCAATGTTGCTCTCACGACAAGATATAGCCAATAGCGGATTTCCGATATTCGCTATGAAATCCTCGGCACGCTGCGAGTGAAATTTGCTGGCTGTAGCGGTCTGTGCGGTGGAGTCCTGTGTGAATGTAAACTTGAATAGAGGCAGCAGTGCCATCTGCTCGTTGGTGGTGCGACGCGATGTGATACGCTCGAATGATGCTCCCGCCAACTTGCTATCGAACGAGAGTAACTTGTCGAATCTGCGAGTTGTGTCGGCGTAGATCGAGTAGGTTGTGTCGCTCAAACGTGCCTTGTACTCTGCAATCTTTCGTTCGCCAATCTGCTTGTCGCTACGCGCTCCCTTGTAGTCGCGCAACAGATAGCGCAGATAACTGCGGCCAAGGTAGGCATTCGCAAAGTCGGGGTAGAGCTCAATCGCCTTGGTGTAGTCCGCCTTCGCTCGCTCTATCTCGCCAAGCTGTTGCAATAGCAAAGCGCGATTGTAGTAGACCAATACATTATCGGGCGAATACTCGGCAACCTTGTTGTAGTCGTCGAGAGCTCGGTTGTAATCGCCTATGCGTGTGCGAATTATGGCTCGCTTAAAGTAGGTTATCGAACTTGTCGAGTCGAGTTTGATTACGCGGTCGAGGTCCGCCAATGACTGCATCGGGCGGTTGGTCTCGTTGTAGACCAATGCTCGGTTGAAATAGCTCATAGCCAACATCGAATCGCACTTTACCGCCATATCGAAATCTTGCTCCGCCTCGGAGAATCGATTTTGCTGCATCAGCAACACTCCACGACGATTGTAGCCATTGGGACTCTCGCGGTTGGTGCGGATACCCATCTCGAAGTCGGCGTAGGCTCGCACGGTGTCTTTGAGGTGAAGGTAGCACACGCCACGATTGATATAGGCATCGGCAACCCTCTTCTCGTAGCGGATGAAGTTGTCGAAATCGTCGATAGCCTCCTCGAACTGCTGATTGAGAAGACGGGTGACTGCGCGACTATAGTATGGACTTGGCAAATCGGGACGGAGCTCTATTGCTTCGCGAAAGTCGTTCAGTGCATCGTCGTAATTACCCAATCGTGAACGAGTTATGGCACGATAGGTATAGGCGGTTGTGAATACGGGGTTATGTTCGATTGCCTCCGTAAAGTCCGCCTCTGCGCCCAATAAGTCGTCGAGATTGTATTTGGCTATACCTCGCAAGAAATAGCCCTCGTAGGCCTTGTCGTCAAAGCGAAGCAGTACATTGAGTGTGCGGATTGCCTCTCTAAAGTCGTTCTGCATCATCTGCTGACGGCCGACGTAGAAGAAGTAGTCACGATTGTACTGCGCCGTAGCAACTTGTGCTACGGCTACTATTCCAATCAGTATAACTACTATTCTACGCATATTTTTCCTAACGCCTCTAACGCCCCTAATTAAATGTCGTTATATCCAAAACGCGACAACTGGCGGTCATTGTTGCGCCAGTCGTCGTTGACCTTGACGAACAACTGCAGGAACACCTTCTTGCCGAGGAATGCCTCGATATCGGCACGCGCCTGCTGTCCCACCTTCTTGAGTCGCTCGCCCTTGTGACCAATCACGATACCCTTCTGCGAGTTGCGCGACACATAGATTGTAGCCGAGATGCGGTCGATTGTCGGCTCCTCCTTGTACGACTCGATTTCGATTTCGCAGCAGTAGGGTATCTCCTTGTCGTAGTTGGTGAGAATCTTCTCGCGGATAATCTCCGATGCGAAGAAGCGCAAAGTCTTGTCCGTGAGGGTATCCTTCGGGTAGTATGGCTCACCCTCGGGCAGATTCTCGAGAATCTTTGCGAAAATTGCCTCGATATTGAACTGCTCCTTGGCCGATGCCGGTATGATAATAGCCTCGGGTAGACGCTCGTGCCACTCGGCTACAATCTTCTCGAGCTTATCCTGATTGGTGAGGTCGATTTTGTTTACGACCACAATGGTAGGAATGCCACTCAGCTTAATCTTCTCGACAATCTCGGCTGAACGCTCGCCCTGCTCCTCGACGGTGTCGGTCACATACAACACCACATCGGCATCGCTCACCGCGCCTCGCACGAAGTTCATCATTGACTCCTGCAATTTGTATGCTGGTTTCAGGATACCGGGGGTGTCGGAGTAGACAATTTGGAAATCATCGCCATTGACGATACCCATAATACGATGGCGTGTAGTCTGCGCCTTCGAGGTGATGATGGATAGCCTTTCGCCCACCAAAGCATTCATAAGTGTCGATTTTCCGACATTCGGATTACCGATAATATTTACAAAACCACTCTTGTGCATCTTTATTTGTAATTTTGAGTGCAAAATTACAAATTAAAATTGAGAACTGAGGCTGTGGAGCGAGTGAAAAATTAAATTTATCTATTTTTTCCGAGCCACGAGAAAGAAAAACCTGCGTAGCAGGGTTAATTAAAAACGGAATTATATATAATTCCCATTAAAAAAGCCAATGGCTAATAGCCAAAACAACTACTCACTACTCGTTACTCACTACTCACTAAGAAAAAAGCACCCCGAAAGGTGCTTTTTCTGTATCTATATATACCAAATTTTATCTTGTAGCGGTATTTGTAGGGATCTGGTAATTCTGAATACCGAACTGCTCATATTTCTTTAACTTCATATCCCAAGATACTTGTCTGAGATGTGTAGAGAATATACTGCGTCCTCCAGCTCGTTTTGTTGGATTCCACGTAGCGTTTGCCGTTACTCTGTAAGCCAGAGACAATTCTGGTCCATAATAGTGGTGCCACAATGTACCGAGCATTCCAAAGCCGTTAATCGCCTTAATAGCCTTAGCCTCTGCTACTATACCATCGGCATTATGCCAAGGACAAGCCAAAACATCATAGCCTAATGATTGGAAA
Organism: Alistipes sp.; assembly: GCA_017505725.1. Lineage (GTDB taxonomy): Bacteria > Bacteroidota > Bacteroidia > Bacteroidales > Rikenellaceae > Alistipes. The sequence continues at coordinate 426 of JAFVOR010000029.1, read as the reverse complement.
TAGGTGTAAGAAGGGTAACTCTTCTGCGCAGTTCGGTAGAACCAATCACATATAACAATATCCTTCGGAAGCGTCTCTGCTGCTTTGGCAGTTTCAGTTGTTCCGTTAGCCTTATAGCCCTTCCAACGCGCATCACCCTTCTTCAAGAGCATATCGTGCCACATCATAGGTCTAGCACCCTGCTCGGCTAATACCTTGTGAGCAAACTCAATATGCTCTACAAGAAGTTTAGAATATGGCTTGCTTGAACACTCAGGGCAACTTGGGCGATGAGCCTCGTCACAGCCGATATGGAAGAATTTAGGATTGCCGAAATCTTCAAGTAGCTCCACCATATAATCGGCAATAACAGTTTTAGCCTCAGGGTTGGAAAGACACCAGTTCCAGCCATTCAATGGCTCAAACAAAGGTTGATACTGAGGATGC
>JAFVOR010000028.1 GCA_017505725.1 Alistipes sp. | reverse complement strand
CCCGACTGCGCTGCTGCCTCGGCATAGCCCTGGTAGTTTTCGAGGATATACTTGACCGCCTCGCCACTCTTGAGCTGCTCGGCAGTGAGGCTCTTCAACGCGGGGATACTCTCTCCTAACTCTCCCGTAAGTCCTCCGTAGGTCTTAGCAAGGTTTTTTACTGCCGATTCGAGCGTCATTCCCGTTGCCACAGAGAGCTGTGCTGAAGCCTCGATGACATCGTTAATCTGCCTTTCGGTCATGCCCAGCGATGCGAGGTAGGCTTGCTGTGCAATAACCTCCTCATCTCCGAAGGTGGAGCGCGACTGCAACTCTGCCGCCTGCGCCATCAGCCTGCGCTGTATATCCTCACGCCCTTTAAGCGCAGTGAGGAGGCGTGTCTCCGCCTGCACCTGCGTATCTGCCGCCATAACCGATGCAGTGCCGAGAGCTACGAGAGGCAGCGTGAGCGTCTTGGAGAGCGTCTTACCTACGGAGGTCATCTTCTTCTGAAGACCCTCCAACGACTTCTCCACTTGTTTCGTGCGCCGCTGAAACTCGTAGCTGTCAGCACCAATTTTAATGAGTAGGTCGGCTATGCGTCTTGACATAGAAAGTTTGGGTTAGGTTGGGTTAAGGACGACATCGCTGGTAGAGATTCCAGCCACGCAGCACATCATCGACATTGGCAACACGCCCGTTCTCAACACGCGACATTGCCGAGACGAAGAGCACCATCTCGTCCTTGTTGGTAATGTCGATCTCCTCGTCAGCCGAACGGAAGCAGATGCCCGCCACCTGCTGGATGTAGGCTTCGGTGTTGTTCTCCGAGGCGGGAGCGTAGCGGTTGATAATTTGGCGGATGGTCTTCAACCCTCGCGCCTTGTAGTAGTGCTCCAGGAGCACGAACATCGCTCGGTAGCCGTAGTCGATAGATTGAAATTGTTTGAATGCCGAGTCCTGGGAAGGCTGCACCTCGCCCAGGTACTTGGTCTTGCTGATGCGGATATTGCCAGGATTATTGTTGCGCAATCCGCGCGGTAGTTTCTTTTCTCGGTTGTTACACATAGTTTTAAGGTTTTGAGTGTTTTCGTTTGCGGAGGTTGTCCATCTCGGCTCGTTTGATGAGTACGGGACACTGCTCTGGTGGCGTAGGACACTTGTACGCCTGGCGTATTATGATGCGGTCGCATTCGAGCTGAACGTCCTTCTCCTCGATGATTATTTCGAGCTTGTCAACCTTCTCTTCGAGCTTCTCCACGCGCCCATCCAGGCGTGTTATCTGCTCCGACTGAATGGCTATGACCTTGTCGGTGTTTTCGAGCTCCGCACCATCAGCCTCGGCATTCTCCTTACGCCTTTTCTGTTTGAAGAATATCAGCGTGCCGAGCAGTCCGCTGGCAAGCACGAAGTTTAAGATGATAGATACGATTTCCATAGGCTTCAATTTTGAGGTACATACTTGTAGATTGCTGTTTCGCGCACGATATAAAGCTCTCCGTAGATGAAGAACATCCCCATTATCGTTTCGTCTTGACCCTCCAAGTTCATAATGCCGTTGAGTTCCTGCTTGCGTATGTCGAAGATGAATGGCGAGTCGTAGCATATAGCCACCTCCGAGAGCGTGTGGTCGCAATGGTAGGTATGGCGACCAATGCGGCAGACCTGCTCATATTCCGTTATCGAGGTGCGCTTGTAGAGCCAACACATATCATCGGCATTTGTGATGATGAAGTTGTCGGAGATGGAGATAATAGTGTGGTAGTTCT
>JAFVOR010000003.1 GCA_017505725.1 Alistipes sp. | reverse complement strand
GAGAGTTGTCGTAACTTTCATGGAAAAAGCGGTCAAACTTTTCTTTAAAGTTACTAATTTTCAGGGACTTTTACAAGTAATAACTAATTAAAAAATCAATCATATAACTGACAAAAAATTAATTTTTGTCATCTACTAAAGTAATATTTTAGAATTAAACCTGTAAAATTAGAATATCACCTATGCAAAGATCCTTGTATTCTTTATCATTGTCGCACATTGCAGGAGCGCCATTTTGCTTAGGTACAAAGTTCTCCTCACACGGATGTATTACCACATCTTTATTTTTCGAACCAATCGGTTTGGCAATTTGACAATGAAACGTATCACCCATGTTAATTCGTTTCACCTTCGCACATCTTGCTACGTCATCAGAATGATGTGGAGCAATCCATAGAATTTCAAATTCTTCTTTCATCACAATATAAGTTAAAATTCAAATTACCGTAGCATCTCCTATGCGGTGGGTTATGTGCAAAAAGAAAGTGTGGAGATGATTTCGTTCATTTGTTAGAAGGTTGTGGTAAAACCCTGCGATAATAAACGATACAATGCCCCACACCTGTAATATGCCATAAGAATCGATGTGGGTACACCGATAGCATATATACAAGAAATAGGTGTTGTTCGTTATCCTATCGCTTTTGAAAACTACCACATTTTCTAACAAGGACTGCGAAAACACTTTCTATATGTCTGCAATCCAACGGACTGCAATGCAAATTTAGAAATAATTTTCCATAGTTGCGTTATCGTGGGGGAATTTTTGTGGCAGATATTTTATTTTAAGGGTTAGTAAGGGTCTATAAGGGCTAGTAAGGATTGCCCAAATTTTTGCTCCGCCCTCGTTTAATGACCCTTAATAGCCGTTACTTGCCGTTAATAGCCTTTATTTTTGGCGCAAGGGATAGATAACATAGGGAGTTTAGCGACGCTATTCTCCCTATTCTCATTAAATTCCCTACACGCCCTGTGTCGTGGGTATGATTTTTAATACCCGTGGTTATGGGAAGAGTACTTCTTTGTGCTGGGTATGATTTTTAATACCTGTGGGGGTATAAGAGTGCGTTCCTCCTGTGGGGTGGGTATCGTTTTCGATACCTGTGGCTGCGTGGGATATCCTTCTTGGTACTGGGTATCGTTTTCGATACCCGCATTTGTGGAGTGAGCACCCTCTTGAGTGAGTGGGTATCGTTTTCGATACCTGTATTTGTGGAGTGAGTGCCCTCTTGGTGCGTGGGTATCGAAAACGATACCCGGGAAGAAAGTGGCTGTTAGCGGGACTTAGGGTGGCACACACTAATAACCTATAATAACCCCTGATAACCTCTTGTAAAATTGCGCCACAAAAAAGTTTTCCTTTTTATCTTTTTTTGCTAAATTTGCAGTAGGAAAACAATCTGTCATTGCGAGAGCCGTTAGGCTCGTGGCAATCTCCCGCTTTTTCTTTAATATCAATAAGGGAGATTCCCACAGTCGCTACGCTCCTTCGGAATGACGATTTAATAAAAAGCAAAAAAATTATGAGAAATCGCATAAAAGAGCTCCTCAAGGGTGTATTTCATCCCGAATTGGAGCAGGATATTGTAACAGCAGGTATTTTCGAAGGTGCCGAGATTGAGGGAGAGAAGGTTGTTGTCTCGCTTATCTTCCGCAAGGCTCGTGATCCGTTCGCCACAAAGATTAAGAGCAGGGTAGAGCAGACCATCGCCTCGGCATACCCCGACTACAAGGTAGTAGTCGTAGTGAAAGAGGGCGAAAAGAGTGCCGAGCGAGCTGCCAAGAATGCTGCAATCGAGGAGATGCACAACCTCTCGACCACCACAAATATCAAACACATCGTAGCCATTGCCTCAGGCAAGGGTGGAGTAGGCAAATCGACCGTCACCGCAAACCTCGCCGCAGCATTGGCAAAGGAGGGTTATAAAGTTGGCGTTCTCGATGCCGATATCTACGGCCCTTCGCAGTCGAAGATGTTCGGTGTGGAGGATTATCTGCCCGATGCCAAGCAGGTCGATGGTCACGACTATATCGTGCCTGCCGAGGTGGAGGGAATAAAGCTGATTTCGATAGCTATGTTCATCCGCAAAACCGACGCTCTGTTGTGGCGTGGAACGATGGCTAACAGCGCGTTACGCCAATTAATCCACCAAACCGAGTGGGGTTATTTAGATTTTTTATTAATTGATCTACCCCCGGGTACGGGCGACATTCATTTGTCAATAATTAACGAGTTGCGTATTGGTGGAGCCATCATCGTATCTACTCCACAGCAAGTGGCTGTGGCTGATGTAGTTCGAGGTGTTGAGATGTTTAGAAATCCGAATGTAAACATACCTGTTTTGGGTGTAGTGGAGAATATGGCGTGGTTTACGCCTGCCGAATTGCCGAACAATCGCTACTACATTTTCGGCAAGGGCGGAGCAAAGCGATATGCCGAGGAGGTAGGTGTCGACTTATTGGGCGAAGTGCCTATCATTCAAGATATTATGCAAGGTGCTGACGATGGAAACCCTGCTGTCAACACCCATCCGCAGGTTGCCGACATCTATCGACAGATTGCGCTGAAGGTTGTTGATAAGATGGAGAATTTGTGTTGAAAAGTGGGCAATAACTTTTAATAACTTGCAATAACTTTAGACAAAGCGACAAAAAGCAAAAGTTATCAAAAATTGTTGTTCGATTTGTTGAACGAAACCAAACTCGAATTGTTCAAAATAATCGATGTTGATTTGTTGATAGAGGTTTTGAACATTTGTTGAAAAGCGGAACAAAAACAACGGAAATCAGCGAGTTAGCAAAACGATTTTGAAAATTTTTAAATAATTGGGGTTAGCAACTTTTTTCTCAAAAAAGATATCAACAGTTTCAACAGCTATTATTGTTGATGTTTATTCTTAAATTTATTTAATAAGTATATTTTTAATTAAACAATAACAAATAACAGGTGTTGACGAAGGTGGAATTTTTTCAGCCATTCATAACCCTTAATTACCCTTAACAACCATTATAGAAATTATAAAAACTATGAAAGATAAAAAAATAGCAAGAATAGAACAACTCAAGCGCGAGAAGGGTGTAGTGATTCTGGCGCACTACTATTGTCGCCCCGAGGTACAGGAGGTGGCCGACTTTTTGGGCGACTCGTTGGCACTCTCGGTCAAGGCGCGTGACATCGATGCCAAGGTCATCCTCTTTGCCGGCGTTCACTTTATGGGTGAGACCGCCAAGGTGCTTTCGCCTGAGAAAAAGGTGCTGATACCAAACCCCGAGGCTACCTGTTCGCTTGCCGAGTCGTGCAAGGCGGAGGCTTTGGCTCAGATGAAGGCGAAGTATCCGAATGCCTTGGTTGTTGCCTATGTCAACACTACGGTAGGCGTGAAGGCTCTTACCGACATCTGCTGTACATCGTCGAATGCGCTGCAGGTGGTGGAGTCCATTCCTCAGGATAGGGAGATTCTGTTTGTTCCCGACAAGAACCTCGGCTCCTATATACAAAAGGTAACGGGTCGCCAGAATATGATCTTGTGGGATGGTGCTTGCCACGTACACGAAAAGTTCTCGAAGGAGGGTATTTTAGAGCTTAAAAAATCGCATCCCGAGGCGAAGGTGGTTGTCCACCCCGAGTGTAGGGGCGAAGTTGCCGAATTAGCCGATTATTGCGGCTCCACTGCGGGTATTCTCACCTACTGCGGAGAGAGCAAGTGCGATACCTTTATCGTAGTCACCGAGCCGGGTATCCTGGCAGAGATGGAGAAGAGATATCCTCAAAAAAAGTTTATACCTGCACCATCTATCGAGGGTAAGAGCTGCAACGAGTGTGAATATATGAAGATGATCACGCTCGATTCAATTATTGCCTGCCTCGAGAACGAGTCACCAACCATCGAGCTCGACGAGCAGATTCGCCAAGAGGCTTCGCGCTCAATCGAAGCGATGGTGAAGGTGGGGTAGTGGTGAATAGAAGTTAGATTTTAGGGATATGACAAAGCAAAAGAGACATTACGATATATTCATTAGCTATCGTCGTAGCTCCTACGATGTGGCGAATTTGATTGCCACACGCCTGCAGAGTGTGGGCTATAATGTGTTCTTCGATATGGAGAAGCTCCGCTCGGGAAAGTTCAACGAGCAACTCTTCGATGTTATCGACAACTGCACCGATTTTGTGGTGGTGTTGCCACCGAATGCACTCGACAGATGTGTCAACGAGGATGACTGGGTGCGTCTCGAGGTGTGCCGGGCAATGGAGCGCAAAAAGAATATTATCCCCGTGATGCTCAATGGCTTCGTCTGGCCAAAACCGATGCCGCAAGGTATGGAGGAGCTGGAGAAGTATCAGGCTCTGACAGCGAGCTCGGTGGAGTATTTCGACCTTGCGATGGAGCGTCTGCAACAGCGTTACCTCCTCAGCAAGCGTCATCTGCCCATCAAGAAGATTTTCAATATTTCGGCTCTGGTTATCTGCTCGTTGCTTGCGGTTATAGCTATACTTTTTGGAGTTTTCATTGCTCTATCGAAGAGTGTTTGCGAGCAGTATGTTTCGAAACTTACCAACGATGCTTGCTGTGTCCATTTGTTGGCAGAATCGAGTGTAAGATTGGCAGAGAAGTGGGAGAAGTTCGACAATGCCATCGAGTATAAATCCTCACCAAGGCGTATTGCCGATTTGCAACAACAGCTCAGAGAGGATGTTGGCCTCGAGCGTCGTCAGATAAAGGAGAATTGGAGAAGCGATTCGGTGGCTCTGCAGATTCCTCCTTACCACAGTTTTCTCCTCTCGCTTCGCGGTATTAGTTCTGAGGAGATTGCCTACTCGCCGATGTTTGCTTCGTTGTATCTGAAAGATTATCTTGGTATGCTCGATATTATTGCCGATGCTGTTGAGGATCCTTCCGTCTACAAGCGACAATACGCAACAACCCTCTTTGAGGCCTTCGAGCACGAAAAAGTTGGTTATTATTCGACTCTGCTATCGGGTATCACGCTATTTCCTAAAAAGTGCAGAAAAGCATTCCATCAACTCAACAAGACGTGGATATATTTCCCTCAAACGATTGATTTGGACAGGGATGAGGATTACTATATAAATATAACCACGCGCGAGAATGATTTGGCATTGTCGCTATTGAGGCAGTTTGGAGCCCATCTCAATTACGATGAGTTGGTGACCGAGGAGCAGGAGCGCAAGAATGAAAAAGTAGATAGGGAGATAGTGGCAAAGGTAGATAGTAGCCTGAATGAATTCTACGAAACTCTCAAGCAGAATAGATCTATCACAGAGGGCGACGATCAGTGGGTGATGTGGGCAAAGGTCCGTAGCTGGGGATTGTTGGTATCGGTTGTTGCCGACTATAAGCGAGAGTTCGATGCCATAGGGGTAAACTATAGCTGTAAACTCACCCCTGCCAAGGCGTATGCCGAGGTTGAGGCTCGACTCAATCAATATCTCAAATACCATCCCGAGAGTGCCGAGTATGTAGCCTCGGCAAAACACCTCTTCAAGATGGTATCGCAGAATAGACGCTCCTATGGAGGTGTGTTGATATTCGCCTTGAAGGATGGAGCAGAACACCCCTTCTTCAAGATTGGAGACATCGTTGTTAAGTACGAAGGCAAGGCGGTGGCCAACTACCAGGAGCTCAAGAGTGCTTGCAGCGGCAACAAGGAGGGTGTAGTAACCTATCTGCGTCTTGAGAATGGCGAGTTCCGCCAATATAGCAACAAGCTTCAGATGGCAGATATTGTAGGATTTTTGGATATTATAGAGAGCGAGTAGATATGAAGAGACTATTTACAATTTTGTTATTTGCACTCTTCGCTTTTGGCGTGGAGGCGCAGACCTTGCCCGGCGAGGATGGAAGAAAGGCGGCAATCAACCACGACCACTTCCCGCACGCGCAATACACTTTTGTATGGCGAAACTGGAGCGTTGTGGATAAAGCGAAGCTGGCCGCCATACTCTCCACCTCGGTCGAGAATGTTGAGGCGTTGGCTACATCGATGGGACTCCCCAGGAAGCAGACCATCGAGCGCGAGTGGTCCACCAAGCAGGGCTACATCACCATCATTCGACGCAATTGGCAGCTGCTCCCCTACGAGCAGATTATGGAACTGCTCGGTATGAGCCGCGAGGAGCTGCGATTTCACCTTATCGAGGACGATTTTCTCTACGATAAGCTCGGCAAGATAAAGCCCTATTGCCAACCGCTCAAATATGTGGAGCCTACGCCCGAGATGGTGGCGCGGGCAAAGCAGATAGCCAAAGATGTGAAGGGGTTGGGTAAGAATCCTTTTGTAGCCGAGGAGCCGCGCTTCGAGTTTATGCGCGAGTTCGAGACGCTGAAGGGTGCTTCCGTAGAGCCACAGCAACAGAGTAATGGATTCGATCTAAAGATTGTCTACCCCTACTTCGCAAGCTATGGCGACGCTCTGCTTGACAGGAGTCTCGAGACCTATCCCGAGGAGATGTTCCGTCGCTTGGCAGAGGTGGGTGTCAATGGAATATGGATTCACGTCGTGTTGCGTACCTTGGTCGAGCCCGATGCAAAGGGTTTCCCGGGTGATAGTCGTGCCGCAGAGCGTATCGAGGGGTTGAAGCGTCTGGTTGATCGTGCTGCCAAGTATGGTGTGCGCGTATTCCTCTATATGAACGAGCCTCGCGGTATGGAGCCGGAGTGGTTCGATGCCAAGCCCGAGCGTAAGGCCTATGGTGGCTACGAACTGAAGGGGTTGAGGTCGTTCTGCCCATCGAATCCCGAGGTGCTCGATTGGCTCACACGCTCGTTGGAGCGAGTATTTTCGCAAGTGAAGGGCCTGGGTGGAATATTCACCATCACCGCATCGGAGAACTTCACAAACTGCACATCACGATATAAGTACTACAAGCAATGCCCTCGTTGTGCTCAGGGCTCGTATGCCAAGTTGCAGGCCGCTATCAATACCGCTATGGAGCGAGGTGTTCACAAGGCAGCTCCCGAGGCGGAGGTTATCGTCTGGGATTGGAAATGGCCAGACAGTGAGTGTAAGGAGATAATAGATAACCTTCCAAAGGGTTGTCGTTATATGGCGGTCAGCGAGTGGAGTACACCTATAAACCGTGGTGGCGTTAAGTCACATATCAACGAGTACTCTATGTCGGTTGTAGGCCCCGGTCCGCGAGCAGTTCGTAATTGGGGCTATGCCAAGGCCGCAGGGCTGAAGTGTATGGCTAAGGTGCAGGTCAATTGCACCTGGGAGATGTCTATTACGCCATCGATCCCTGTGCTCGATATCGTGGCACAGCACGCCGAGAACCTCTCGAAAGAGGGTGTTGGTGGTGTCTTCTTGAGCTGGAGTCTGGGTGGCTATCCAACCGAAAATATGAAACTCTTCCAAACCTTCGATGGTAAGTTGTCGGCTTCGGAGGCGGTCGAGAAACTTGCACGCGAGGAGTATGGCGAGAAGGCTGGAGCGTTGGTGCGTGAGGCTTGGCGCAACTGTTCGGAGAGCTTCAAGGAGTATCCGTTCAATATTTCGGCGATATACAATGGTCCTCATCACATTGGCCCATCGAATCTCTTCTATGTGACACCTACCACCTATAGAGCTACTATGGTGGGCATCCCTTACGACTGCTACGATCGTTGGCGTATTATATACCCTATAAAGGTGTGGTATAACCAGATGGCAAAGAGTGCTGTCGGCTTCGAGAAGGGTGAGGCTCTGCTTGAGCGAGCCTATGCGGTGGCAAAGGGCGAGGAGCGAAAGCGAGTATGGGAGCAGCTGAGTCGCACAAAGGCTATCCGTATACATCTGCAATCTTCGGCAGAGCAGGGGCGCTTCTTCGAGGCTCGCGACCTCTATCTGAAGGAGAAGGATGCCGCAAAACGCGCAGAGTATAAGGCGGTAATGAAGGCAGCTTGCGAACGCGAACTGCAACTTATCAAGGAGATGTTGCCCGTGGTGTCGGCCGATTCGAAGATCGCCTACGAATCGTCAAACCACTACTTCTACCTCCCTTGCGACCTCGGCGAGGCCTATGTGAGTGTCCTCTACGCCCTCCGCTGGCTCGACGCAAATTAAAATAGTAGCAAAACAATAACAAATGGTGTGCTCATCTTTGGGCACACCATTTGTTGCTATTATACATCCATAACAAAGTGGGAATAACGAGTTTTTGCGTGACTTATCCCGCCTTTGGGCGTTCTGTGCACTCTCGAACTGTCCGCCATACTCTATGCGGTAGCCCTCGGGCAGGGTGATATTCTGCTCGATGTTGGCACGAATATCGTCCACCACGCTCTTGACATCTCTGCCCGACACATTTGCCGATACGACCAACTTACGCTGCACATTCTCTCGTGTGATGGTGTTAGGACCGCCCACCGAGACTATCTCGGCAACCTCCTCCAACGGCACCTTGCGACCATCGCCCGTATCAATCAGCGCACTGCCTGCCGACAGCTTCATGCGCGTACATCGCTCCTATATCATCAATCTGGCCTATGTCACGGGTTATACCAAAGGGCGTGTCTTCCTCGAAGGTGATGACTATGTGCCTATTGGCGAGAACTACAAGGAGCAGTTTCAGGGGTATGTGACCGATAAGTTTTAGTGTTGCTACGCCTTGAAAACAATAAGGGCGCATCTTTCAAGTATGCGCCCTTATTGTTTGACGTAGAGGATTACTGTTTCTTCACCGGAGCACCCTCTTTGTAGAGCTTCACTGCCTCGGCGACCTCTGCCCAGCGGTTTTTGCTGAATATGCCCTCCATCGAGTAGAAAGCAACGCCCTTGGAGCCGGCCTGGCGGGCCATGTCCATGAACTCATGGATTTTGCCCTGCGGCACGTCGTAGATATATACGCCGGAGCATAGGTATGCAGGGCTGTCGGCCGCAGCCAGAGCCTCTACGCCTTCGCGTGTTGCTGTGGCCACCATCTCATCCTCCCAGCCGTAGAACTTGTGGTATATCATTGGGAAGACGATGTCGATATTCTTGAAGTTCTCCCAATCCTGTCGCACGAGCTTGCGCGACTCCTCCGGTGTGGCGAATACGGCAGCCGTAGCCATTTTGCCTTCTGCCTTGATTGCTGCGCATATCTCCGAGGCCTGTGTTGCCAGGGCGTTCCAGCGGAAGCGCATCCACTCCTCCGAAGCCGTAGGGTCCTCCAAATCCATAGGGTCTATGCCATGCAGACGCTTGAACTCGGCACGACAGTGGTCGCAGTAACAGAAGTCCCACTGTGGGTATACCTTATCCTGCACCACGCCACGCGAAGCCTGGATGCCGTAAGGCAGTATTACGTCAGGGTAGCGCACGAAGTCCAGGTGCACACCTGCCAGGCCGTCGATGCGTGCGATCTCTGCGGCACGCTCCTTCAAGTACTCGGTTACCTCGCTGCGCGAAGGGCAGAGCCAGCGGTAGTGCTCGCGGTTGTAGAGCTTGATGTCGTTGCACGACTCGCCCAGGGCATTCACCTGATACCATTCGGGATGTGCGGCACGCAGGTGCTTCTCGCAGCGGTTTGTCGTCCATATCAGAGCGTGCAGCTCGATGTCATACTTCTTGGCGTATGGCAGTGCACGCTCGATAATCTGTATCGCCTCGTGGTCCACGAAGGATGTCTCGTCCATAACGGTAGGGTAGCCGTTGTGGCACTCCAAGATAAGAGCGTCGATGCCGCACGAGTCGGCCTTGAAGAAGTAGTCTTCCAACTTCTCGTCGCTCATTTTGAGAGATCCGTGAGCCCATGCCCACACCTTATTCTCCTCCGGCTTAACGGCTGGGGTCGAACATGCACCGAGCATCAGTGTGCCCAAGATTGCAAATAAAATAGTTTTTTTCATTCGTGTGATTATTTTAGGTTATTACTATTTGTCGAGCTCCAACTCGATGGTTGGGTGCTTCTCGTCCTCGATCCACATATTTACCACCTCGAATGCAGGCTTCAAGTACTTGCCCTTCGCATCGCGGCCCAACGTTATGCGCAGCGCATGGAAAGGTTTGAGCGTATATGCAGCCTTGGTGTAGCGGAGCGTGAACGGCACCGATCAGTTGTTTGTCAGCAGGAAGGTACGTTCCTTCTCGCTCTGTCCCACGAGCTTGCAATCTACGGCAGCGTTGAGGAACTCCGTGAGCCACATCTTCTCGCCCACAAGGTGGTTACCGGCATAGCCAATCGTGCGACGCTTCAATAACGCCTCTTTGATAGCCTCCTCGGTGCACTCTTTGGCCATGACGAAGGTCATCGTGCGGAAGAAGTCGTTTTCGCGACCCCATATCTGCGATGTCGGGCCATGTGTGTCGGTGTTCGAGGCGATGAATAGCTTCTCCTCCTTGCAGCGGCGCAGCATGCCAGGGTAGAGCGTACGGCTGTTTACCACCTCTACGCCATCGTCGCCAAAGCCAAACTCTTGGCTTCGAGTGAGAACGGCAAGCGTCTCGCTAATCAGACACTCCTCCGATTGGCTGCTGTGCTGATGACTCTCTTGATGATTGTGGCTGTGATGATAGTGCGAATGGTGGTCGTGAGAGTGATGGCTGTCGTGCAAATGTTCGTGGTGCGCCTGCTCTGCGGCTGCCATATCGACAATCGCCACCGCCATTCTGTCGTGGTGATGATGGGGAATAACGGCGTGTGCCAACAAACTGATACTGGCAAGTAACACAAAAATTATCGCCGTTAGTCTCTTCATTGTATCACGCTACTACTGCAAAGATAGATATTTTTTAGTTATTATATCACTGTTTGCAACTAAAATATTCTAACTTATTGTCTAGTAAATCACTAGAATGATAGACAAATAGTACACAAAATTACAAAAAAATCTCTATCTTTGCAAGTGGAGATTTGAATTGCATAGTTAAAAAATTTAACTGTGTGAGAGTGTAGATGAGGGTGCAATAATAGAGAGAATTGAGATTTATTGTTAAACAATGATATAATAACTAAAATTTGCCTACCTCAAGAAGAATGGAGAACTACGCATCGCTTATGGCACAATGATGCTCGCTTTGATATGGAAATATAGCGCTAGCCGATGGCTATTGTTGGTATGATTGCCAATACATTGTTGGCTTACAAAGGTTCAAAATAAAAGATAACGACAGACAAAGCAATTAAGGACGTCGTCCTTTTGTTTGTTTAAGGGCATATGCTGTCCAAATCAAATCAGAAATCGCTATTCGTTCCCTCCTATTTTAAAGTGGTATGGATATATAACGGCAGCCGATTTGAAAAAATCTTCGGTGTAACAAAAAATAACTTTTATTTTTTGTTGCTCCTCCTCAAAAAGCGAATTTTTGGACATTTTTTTTGGACCGCTTTTGAGCCGTTTTTTGGACCACCATTTTCAAAGTGGTGACCAAAAGTGACCATTGCCTCCAATCCAAATAATCTTTGAGTGGGTCGAACGGTCGCAGCAGGTTTGAGCAGAGCGAAGGGAGGCGATTACAATCATAGATTGTTTGGGTTTGACGGATGATGGCTGAAAATTCATTTTCAAAGACAATCATCGGTCAAAGACAAAAGATTGCGATAGCAATAATCGCCGACCAAAGACAACTCTGCCACACCACCACCGACTGACCGCCCCCGGCGAGGGGTAAACGAAAAAAGGCGATTACATATCTGTAACCAAATTAAATGGAGCGAAGCGACAAGCCCCCTTTATAGAAAGGGGGTTTGGGGGATAGGTAACACACTGTACGAAAAAAGGAGAGGTAATCCTCTCCTTCTTTTCGTACCCAGAGCCGTTGCCTTGAGATGGTTACATATAGGGGCACAAACGAACTAACTGCGTGGAAATGAGGGGTTTTGCAACTATTTGATACTGAATATTTGCAACTAATTGGGGTGTCGGTAGTTATGAAAAATATGCAAAAAATACCCTAATTTTTAATGTAAAAAGGTGACCAAAAGTGACCAACGCTAAATCTTTTCGTGAAAATGAGGGGTTCTGTGTGATATTCACTAGTAGTAGATATAAAGAAAAAAGGAACAACCTTTTCGGGTTATTCCTCCTAAAACATTTCGCCGTTACTTGATATTGCAAGTTTGTAGGCTTCTTCGTCCAGAGAAAGTTTGATATACTTCATAAAGGTCTCGACCTTCTTATGTCCTGTAACGAGCATCATTTCTCGTATATCATATTTCTTTGACAGATACATATTCGTTGCACAAGTTCTTCGTCCAGTATGGGTTGCTATTAACTCCCATTTATATTTGACGACATTACCATCCTCGTCGTATCTAAAGGTCTTGCTCTTGTTCTCTTCTGCTATTCTCTCCTGCTTGGTCAATATGGTTTTGACATCTTCGCCCAAACTCGTTATAGTCTTCGACAATTTCTCTCCGATATGCTTTATATACCTATTCATAATTTGGTCAGCAATCTCTGGAATCTTGTAGTTATACTTCTCTAATATAGTTTTGAGTCTATTATCCAAGATTGGTATCACTACGGGCGTTTTAGTCTTGGTTTGAACCATCCTTATTACCCTTTTACCGTCAAAGGTTGTATCAAAGCAGGAGGGCTTTAATTGGCTAAAATCGCTATATCTCTGTCCTGTATAGCAGGCAATAAGAAATACATCCCTGACCTCCTCTTCCAATCCGACAAGTTCCATATTGTATAGTCCATCCAACTCTTCTTTTGTCAAATATATGGCAGTTGTCTTCTCGTGGTCTTTGACAGCAGCGTGCTTGAACATACTTATTGCTTTGTGGTTGGTGTGGATGTCATCTCGTTCCGCTACACCAATTAGTGTCTTGAAGCAATTTATATATCTGTCAGCGATGCTCTTTGCGTATCCTTCCTCCTCCAAAAACGACATATACTTATTCACAAGACTTTGGTTAATCTCATCCCAACAAAAGTCATTAGTCGTTTGGCAAAAATCAAGAAATATTCTCAAAAACTGTTTCCAGATCTTTATACTGTTAGGAGCATATCTTTCTCCTTGACATGTTCGTGCTTCCCCAGATACAATTTTTGCTATATAATCCTGTATCCAAGTCTTTACGCTCTTGTTCTGTCTGTCGGAGATATATCGTTGAAGTTCGTCCTGTTTCTTAATCCTTTCTCTTGTTTCTACCAAGGCGGTGTTTAAGATAGTCTCGTTTATTGATTCTTCGGTCAAACAGTTTCGTTG
>JAFVOR010000027.1 GCA_017505725.1 Alistipes sp. | reverse complement strand
CGCATTGAAAATCTCCTCGCGGGTAAATACTCGTTGCTCGGAAAACAGGAGTCGCAATATCTCGAACTCCTTGACTGCGAGGCGCACCTCCTCGCCACTATCAGCAACAAAAGAGTGTTGCTCTTCGTTAAGGCGATGCGACTTCGGGAAAACCTCTTGCTCGCCACTTGCGATTCGTTTGCAGATTGCCCCAACTCGCGAACACAACACCTTCATACTTACAGGCTTGGTAATGTAGTCGTCGGCACCTGCCTCGTAGCACTCAACCAAGCTCTCCTCCTCGCAGACTGCCGATAAGAATACGATCATCATCTTCGAGGTCGCCGGGTTGGCACGCAGTGCACGACACGCCTCACGACCATCCATCTCGGGCATCATCATATCCATAAGGATGAGATGCGGACGGAAGTCGATAGCACGCTCCACAGCCTCACGTCCATTGGTGGCGCAAGCGACTTCGTACCCCTCCTTCACAAGATTGTACTGCACAAATTCGCGGATATCCAGCTCGTCGTCAACTACAAGTATTCGCATTGGATTAGCTTAAATTCTAAAATTAAGGCTGCCAACTATTCGCCAGCAGCCTTTACATCTGAGATTTGGCTATGCTTAGTCGTGAAGTGCGCTAAGCTTCTCAAAGAGCTTGCCATAGCCCTCGACCATCTCTGCGCGGAAAGCGGCATAGTACTTGCGCACGAGCGATGCGTTCTTAGGCTCGACAGGGTTGTTAGCCTTGTGGTAGAGTTCGTTGCGGAGCTCAACACCCTCCTGCATAATTGCGAATATCTCCTTCTCCTTGTCAGGACGGAAATAGATTGTCATATCGCAATCGAACACCAACTCCTCGAGACGATAGTCGATCTCTTTCTTCAAAAATCTTAAATTTGCCATACTCTTATCTTTTATTTTAGTTATTAGATTCAAAACTTTCGATGCACAAAGATAAGAAAAAAACGATATGACGCAAAGATTTTCGAACTTTTTTATCGATTTACCAGCTATTTTTACCAATAAATAGCCTCGTACTCGCCAACAACCTTGCCTTTCTTCTCCTTTTTATGCTTGCGCTTGCCTCCATCGTGCTGAGGTGTTGCGATAATCACACCCACCTCCTCCTCGACCACCACGGGATCTGGTTGCTGAGGCTGCTGAGGTTGTGCAGGCTCGGCCGGTTTTGTCGGCTCAACTGTTGTGGTTCGTGTGAAGTACTCATCCACACCATAGTCAAACTCGATGTCAGCATAACGCATTTGCGGTAGTACACTCTTTGCTAAATAGCTCCACGCCTTGGGCAGATTTCTCAAAGCACGCTCCTTCTGGGGCTCGGTATGCGAGGTCGATTTAAGGATGGCAAGCACAGCCTCCTTATCGGGTATTGAGGATGCCTCTACAACAGGAACGCAGTCACTCCAATGGAGAGTCTTGTGGGCAGTGGCAACATTGGCGCACGCAGGGCAACACGATGCAGCGTAGACATAGAGCGACTTGGCTCGTTGCAGTGCAAGAGAGTCATTACACTTGGCATTACCATCGGGCGAAGCGTAGCCTACGATGTGAATCGACGAGATGTGCATTGTCGTATCTTTTGTGTGCGCCATAAAATCCCTCATATCGGAGATCTCCTGCGAGTTGTTGGAATAGGTGGGTGTAATCTCCGAACGATTAATGGCGTAGTGCACATCAAATTCTGCCTGCTTACCACTATCGTGTGGGATTTTGTAGTGCGAGGTCACGACATTACCGTCACGCTTCTGCGACACAAGAATAGCATTCGAGGCTGGTGCCTCAGACGTTTGAGCAACAGCTACTACGACTGTGCCCAAAGCAATCAAAGTCAATAGAGTCTTTTTCATAGTTTTTGATGTATTGGTTCACGCCCAAAACAAACAAAAACCGAACCAAAACAGAGATTACAACACCTTCTCGGTCGAAGGTTTGCGAATGACTCTATACCCCACAATCGCGACCAAAAGCGACATTATCGGGCTTATCAGATTAAACAAGCAATACGGAAGATAGGTCAAAGTGGCAACACCCAGCACTGTAGATTGCGTCATACCGCACGAATTCCAAGGGACAAGCACCGATGTCACCGTTGCCGAATCCTCGACCGAACGACTCAAAAGTCGACGCTCCAAACCCCTCTTTTCATAGAGTTGGCGGAAAGTGTCGCCTGTTATAATAATAGATATGTATTGGTCCGCAGTAATAAGGTTGGCAAAGATACCCATCGAAAGTGTAGAAGCAACTACACTTGCCGTGCGATACACAAACTTTGCAAAGAGTTGTGTCAGGGCTGCAAGCATACCGCTACCAGACATTACACCACCGAAACACATAGCGCAAAGAACGAGCCAAATGGTATTTAGCATACCCTCCATACCCGATGTGGCAATTAGCTCATTAACAGTTGCATTACCAGAGTCAATTGAAGTAGAGGTTGAGCACACGGTCATAATGGCCCTGAAGCCCACCAAGGGTGAATCTCCGCCTATCGTGGCGACGATATCAGGTTGCGCAATAACCATAGCGACACACGCCATAACCACCGACAGAAAGAGCGTCACCAGTGCAGGCAATCGTTTAGCAATTAGCAGCAATGTAACGAATGGAACTATCAGCAACCAACCCGAAATATTGAAGGTGTTTTGCAATACCTGCGAAAGTTCAGCAGCCTGCATCGAATTGTCGTTCGAATGGACAAAACTAACCACCGTAAAGACCATCAGCGACAGCACAAACGATGGTATTGTCGTTATGCTCATATATTTGATATGCTCGAACAAAGGCACTCTCGCAGTCGACGATGCAAGGACGGTAGTATCGGACAAAGCCGATACTTTATCTCCAAAGTATGCTCCCGAAATGATCGCACCTGCAACCCAACCTTCGGAGAAGCCTTGAGCCTCGCCCACTCCCATCAGAGCAACACCGATCGTAGCAATCGTAGTCCACGAACTACCCGTAACCACCGCGACAACCGCACATATCACACAAGCCACCGCCAAAAAGATCTGTGGATGAATGATTTGCAGTCCATAGTACATCAGCGTAGGGACAACACCACTCAGCATCCAAGTGCCGGCAATAGCTCCAATTAAGAGCAAAATTATAATCGCCGAAGCCGAAGTTCTGACATTCTCGATGATGGCATCCTCCAGTCTACTCCAGGGACATTTGCACACTAAAATAGCAATCAGTGCAGCAACCGACGAAGCAACCAACAGTGCAATTTGACTACCGCCTTCGATGGCGTTACCAAAAACTTTTATGACAAGTATGAGCATTGCAACTAACACTGCCATAGGTATCAACGCCATCCATACGGCCGCCTCTCGCTCCTGCAAAATCTTTCTCTTTCGTTTCATAGGTGCAAAGATAGTGAAAAAATTAGCTATTTATAGTTGATGTTTGCCAATAAATTCGTATCTTTGTCGAGTTATACCTTATTAGGTATAGAGTGTAAAATCTAACAGAAGCATAATATGGCTACCAAGACTACTATTGAAGTTCCCGTAGAGGAGCAGATTACTACGACAGAATTTGTGGTGCAGACTAACGACCAAACGACTGAGATTGCAGCTGCAGATCTTCAGCAGACCGAGGTTGGAGCGATGAGCGAAATTGCCCGACTCAGCAAAGAGGAGGTTCTCGCCCTGCTTGCCGAGAAGGTTGCGAGCGAGCCTTCGGCAAACTTGCGCAACGAGGTCGAAGCTTTGAAGGTAGCATTCTATAAATTGCATCGTGCAGACATTGAGGCGCGACGCAAGGCATTTTTTGCCGAGAATGGCGAGGATGCAGAATACACCCCACAGATCGACGAGGCAGAGGTTCGCTTCAAGGAGTTGTATAACATCTACCGCACCAAGCGCAACGAGGCCTTGGCTCTCTCCGACAAGGAGAAGGAGGATAACTACGCAGCAAAATTGGCGATTATCGAGGAGCTGAAGCAGCTGGTTGATTCGGAGGAGGCTCTCAACACCACCTTCGCAAAATTCCACGAGTTGCAAGCTCGCTGGCGTAGCATTGGACAAGTGCCACAGTCACACGTGAGCGATCTCTATGAGACTTACAACCTCCACATCGAGAACTTCTACGACTATGTGAAGATTAACAAGGAGTTACGCGATCTCGATTGGAAGCGCAACCTTGAGGCCAAAACCGCACTCTGCGAGCAGGCCGAAGCGTTGACCGAGGCATCTTCGGTGGTGGATGCATTCCACAAGTTGCAGAAGTTGCACGAAGAGTGGCGCGAGGTGGGCCCTGTAGCCATTGAGCACAAGGATTCGTTGTGGGCGAGATTCAAGGCCGCATCAACAATCATCAATCGTCGTCACCAGGAGCACTTCGAGGGCATCAAGGCGGAGCAGCTCCACAACCTCGAGCGCAAGTCGGCACTCTGCGACGAGGTCGAGAGCATCGTAAACGAAGCACCTACCACCCACAAAGGCTGGAACAAAGCAAGCGAGCGCTTGCAGGCGATACAGGCAGAGTGGCGCACTATCGGCTTCGCTCCAAAGAGAGAGAACAACAAGATTTACGACCGTTTCCGTACTGCGTGCGACAAGTTCTTCGAGGCAAAACACGCATTCTACGCAGAGGCAAAGGAGGATATGTCGAACAACTTGGAGATCAAGACCGCACTCTGCGAGCGTGCAGAGGCTATTGCCGAGCGCACCGATTGGGCAAAGGCGACCGAGGAGTTGCTGGCACTCCAGGCGGAGTGGAAGGCTTCGGGTGCAGTGTCACGCAAATATGCCGATGCTATTTGGAAGCGATTCCGTGCTGCGTGCGATAAATTCTTTGCCAACAAGTCGCAGCACTTCTCATCGGTCGATAACGAATATGCCGCGAACCTCGCAGCCAAGCAAGCATTGCTCGAGGAGATGAGCCAGGCAACAGTCAAGTCGTTCGACGAGATCAAGGAGTATCAGCGCCGTTGGAGTGAGATCGGTTTCGTGCCTATCCGCCACAAGGATGAGCTTCAGAAGCAGTACAAGGTCGCTCTCGACAAGCTCTTCGCATCGGTACGCGGAGCAGACCGACAGCAGCAGTTGTCGCGTTTTAAGGAGAAGGTGAGCACTATGCGCAACAGTGGCGACAAGCGTCTTCGCTCTGAGCGAGAGAAGCTATTCAACCGCGTCAAGCAGCTCGAGCAGGAGATTCAGACCCTCGAGAATAACATCGGATTCTTCGCAAAGTCGAAGGGTGCCGAGGCTATGATTGCAGCAGTAGAAGAGAAGATCGCTCGCGCACGACAGGAGTTGGTAGACACCATCGAGCGTGTAAAACTGATTGATTCACAGGAGTAAAACAAATTTTAAGTAACAAAAAGGAGATAACAAAAAGATGAAAGAGAATAAGAGTACGATTATTGGCTTTGTCCTTATGACCCTGGTGTTTGTGGGTTATATGTTCTACGCAAACCACCAGGCAAAGAAGCAGCAGGAGGCGCAGATGGCTGCTCAGATTGAGCAGTTGGCAGAGCAGGCCTCGAAAGCATTGGAGACACCCGCTGCAATTGCTACTTCGGAGGCATCACAAACCACAAGCCAAGTTCCAACAAAGTCGACATTGGTTGGCGAGGCAGATAAGATCAACGAGGTGGTTGTTGAGAACGACCTCATCCAAGTGCGATTCTCTACTCTCGGTGCTCAGATTATCGATGTAGTATTGAAGGATTACACCAAGTATGCACCAAAAGAGGAGCGCAACGAGCTGGTACACCTTTTCGACCCTACATCTGCTCGCTTCAATATGTCGTACTATATCAAACACAACCTCCGCACCGTAGAACTATCTACCATAAATTACAATTTCGAGGTTCTCCCTATCGAGGATTTGAGCAACAAGCGAGTAGTGACTATGCGTCTGCCTGTTGGCGAAGGATCGATCGACCACATCTACACTATCTACAACGAGCAGCGTCCTGAGCGCGACTATCTCGTTGACTTCGAGGTGCGACTCAACAACATTGCGCCACTTATGGCAAATCAGCGCAGCATCGCACTCGACTGGAGCAATCGCTCATACCAGAACGAGCGCAGCTTCAAAAATGAGAACACCTACACTACTCTCGTCTACCACTTCCCAGGGGAGAACGATGTAGACGACTTGGGCATCTCCGAGTCATCGAAGGATGAGACTCTCTCATCGTCAACCGATTGGATTTCGTTCAAGCAGCAGTTCTTCTCGTCGGCACTCATCTGTCGCTCGGCAAATATGCGTCAGCCAAGTGTATCGTTCAAGACTGCAACAAAGGGTTCGGGTTACATTAAGGACTTTGCTCTTGCAACTACAATTGACTATACCCCACAGGTAACAAACTACGACTTCTCGTTCTACCTCGGCCCTAACAAGTTCTCGACTCTGAAGAAACTCACCGATGCAAACGGCAAGTCGCTCGAGATGGAGCGTATCATTCCACTTGGTTGGGTATTCTCGACATTTATCAGCCGTTGGGTAGTAATTCCAGTATTCGACTTCTTACAGAAATATATCGCATCATTTGGTCTTATCATCTTTATACTCACATTGTTGGTCAAGTTGGTAATCTTCCCGCTCACCTACAAGAGTTACCTCTCGACCGCAAAGATGCGCGTCATCAAGCCTGAGATCGATGCCCTGAATGAGAAATACCCTCGTCAGGAGGATGCGATGAAGAAGCAGCAGGAGATGATGGCACTCTACAACAAGGCCGGCATCAGTCCAATGGGCGGTTGTCTGCCGATGTTAATACAGATGCCAATCCTCATTGCGATGTTCCGCTTCTTCCCTGCAAGTATCGAGCTGCGCGGTAAGTCGTTCTTGTGGAGCGACGACCTCTCGTCGTACGATAGCGTTCTCGACCTTCCGTTCAACATCCCATTCTATGGTGACCACGTTTCGTTGTTCTGTTTGTTGATGACCATTGTGATGTTCATATACTCGTACATCAACTTCAAGCAACAGGGTTCGGCACAGCCACAGATGGCAGGTATGAAGTTTATGACCGTCTATATGATGCCTGCGATGATGTTGTTCTGGTTCAACGACTATGCGAGTGGTCTATGCTACTACTACCTCCTCTCGAACCTCTTCACCATCTTGCAGACAACCATCATCCGCTACACCTTGGATGACAACAAGATTCGTATGATGATGGACACCAAGAAAAAGAGCACAAACGGTAAGAAGTCGCGTTTCCAGCAGCGCTATGAGGAGTTGATGAAGCAGGCCGAGGAGCAGCAGAAACAGCAAAACCGCAAGAAATAGGCTTAATTATGGCATATGTAGCAAATATCTCGAACGATGAGGTTGCTGCATTAGAGGCAGTACACTTTGACGGGCGCATCGAGGTCGTGGAGACCGCCGATGCGCTTGCCAGGGCGTGCAATCAACTCTCCAAAGAGAGCATCATAGGATTCGACACCGAAACTCGTCCTTCGTTCAAGGCGGGTGTCACAAACAAGGTGGCACTGATGCAACTCTCTACAAAGGATTGTTGCTATCTCATCCGGCTAAACAAGTTGCCCCTTTCGCGAGAGTTAATTGCCATTCTCGCAAGCAAGACAATCAAGAAGGTGGGAGCCGATGTCCGCAATGACCTGACCGCACTCAACCGCTTGCGTCACTTCACACCGAATGGTTTCATCGATCTGCAGACTGAGGTTGCCAAATACGGCATCGAAGACAAGAGTCTACGCAAAATATCGGGCATAGTGCTCGGAAAGAAGGTCTCAAAGGCACAGCGCCTTAGTAATTGGGAGGCAAAACAACTCACTCCGCAACAACAGATGTATGCTGCAACTGATGCTTGGGTATGCATCGCAATCTACGAAAAACTAACCAAGTCTAACCAATAAAACTACTCGTATGAGACTATTTACAGTAGTGATCGGAATGTTGCTATCGGTGGTAGCGACCGCTCAAACACATCTGGACTACTCGAAACTCGCAAAACACCCTCGCCTTATCATCAAGAAGGGCGACATCGAGGCAGTTAAACAGAAAGTCGAATCGGATCAACCTTTACGCATCGTGCACGATATCATCGAGCGTCGTGCAGACGGATTCATCCCATTAGAGCCAACAAAGTATCGAATGGTGGGCAAGCGATTGCTTGGTCGCTGTCGCGCGGTGCTTGAGAGGGTATGTTACTGCTCCTATATGTACTTGATCAGTGGCGACGAGATATATGCTCGTCGTGCCGAGAAGGAGATGCTCGCAGCTGCCAACTTCGTCAGTTGGAATCCATCCCACTTCCTCGATGTCGGCGAGATGGTAACTGCTTTGGCGATTGGCTACGATTGGCTCTACGACTGGCTTTCTCCCGAGAGTCGCAAGATAATCGAGGACGCCATCATCGAGAAAGGTCTGCGTGCATCAGACAATAAGAGATGGTGGTCGAAATCGCACAACAATTGGAATCAAGTTTGCAACGGAGGTTTGGTTATGGGTGCATTGGCTGTCTATGAGCGTATTCCCGAGGAGGCCCAAAAGATCATTGCAGAGGCATTGCAGGGCAATCCGAAGGCGCAGGAGGCATATGGCCCCGACGGAGTCTATCCCGAGGGCTTTGGCTATTGGGAGTATGGTACTTGGTACGAAGTAATGCTCATCGAGTCGCTACGCACTGCACTTGGCACAAGTTGCGACTTGGAGAAGGCTCCGGGCTTTATGGAGTCGGCAAAGTATATGAACTTTATGGTGACACCAACGGGAGCTGTCTACAACTTCTCCGATTGCACCAACCCTATGAATGTAGTCAACCCACTACTCTATTGGTTTGCTCTTGAGACGGGCGATATGTCACTCGTATGGCAGGACCGCCAAACCCTCTTGAACGAGGAGCAGTTCCGAGGCATCAATCGTCAAGCGCCTATAGCAATGCTCTTCGCTGCACGATGCGACACAAAGAAGATCAAACCAATCACCGAAAAGTGCTGGTATGGCGACGGTTGCCAGCCTCTATTCCTCTATCGAAGCAACTTCGACAACAAGGAGGCGAGCTATCTGGGTATCAAGGGCGGCAGTCCAATGAATAGCCACGCACATATGGACAGTGGCTCATTCATCTACGAATGGGGAGGAGTTCGCTGGGCAGTAGAGCTCGGTAGTCAAGACTATCACTCTCTCGAATCGAAGGGCATAGGACTCTGGAAGAAAGGGCAGCAATCGGACAGATGGCGTGTATATCGCCTGAACAACTACTCGCACAACACCCTAACCATCAACGAGCAGTTGCACCAATACAAGGGTATGGCAACAATGGAGAAGGTGGTTAAGAAAAAGAAGAGCCAAGGTGCTCAATTCGACCTATCGTCGTTGTTTGTGGACACCAAGAGCGTCAAGCGCACCATTACGATTGACCATACCGACAAGTTGACTTGCATCGACGAAATCGAGGCATACAACCGAGAGTGCAAGGTGAGATGGAATATGTGCACATTTGCCAAAGTTCGCATCGTCGACGACCACACAATATCGCTAACGCAAGATGGCAAGGAGGTTCTTCTGCGAGCAGTCTCTCCAAAAGGGGCAAAGGCTTACATAATGAGCAACAACTCTGGCACGTGGTATGATGCGAAGAACAAGGGATCGCGTGTAGGCTTTGCTACGACCATTGACGCTGAGGGCAGATGCACACTGAAGGTAGAAATCATCCCTCAAAAGTAGAGAGAAGTATGAACAGAGAGATATTCCGCATAGCCATACCTAATATTATATCTAATATAACAGTCCCTTTGATGGGGTTGATTTCGACCGGCATCATAGGTGACTGGAGCGGCTCGGCCGCCGTTATTGGTGCATTGGCACTCGGAGTATCGATCTTCAACTTCATCTATTTCAACTGTTCGTTTATCCGAATGGGCACAAGCGGACTTACCGCACAGGCCTACGGAGCAGGCGACTTTCACGAGACCACCCTACTGCTTGCGCGAGCAATCTTTGTAACGGCAGTCCTCAGCTTGCTTGTACTGACCTTACAACGCCCACTTGGCGAGTTTGCACTCTGGATGATGGAGGGTGACGATATGGTTGCAGAGTACTTCTACGCGCGCATCTGGGCAGTACCAGCAGGAGTGACACTATTCGCACTTTACGGATGGTTTGTGGGAATGCAGAACGCCACGATACCGATGGCTGTATCTATCAGTGTCAACCTTCTGCACATAGTTTTCGGATGGTGGTTTGTCTACTCGTTCGACCTCGGCATCGCAGGCATAGCCTATGCCTCGGTGGCATCACAATGGATAGGCGTAGCTATCGCAGTAGTGCTATTGCTGATATTCTACCGCCAGAAACTTCAGAAAATATCGATTGGCGAGATTTTCGACATCGAGGGAATAAAGCGTTTCTTCAAGGTCAATGGCGACATCGTGGTGCGTACATTCTGCAATGTCTGCGTCTATACATTCTTCACCGCCGCCTCGGCACGAATGGGCAATGCAGCAATACTTGCTGTGAACACCATACTTATGCAGTTGCTGATGCTATTCTCCTATATGAACGATGGTTTCGCCTACGCTGCAGAGGCTATGACCGGTAGGTTTATCGGGGCAAAGGATCTGCCGTCACTCAAAAAGTGTCTGCGATATTGCAGTGTATGGACTTTTGTCACTGCAATCATCTCTATTGCGCTCTACCTGCTAGGTTGGCGTGAGTTGTTCACCGAATTTCTCGGCAACGCCTCAGCGCAAGAGTTGGCAGATGTACTGACTGTAGCGCAAGAGTATCTGTGGTGGATTGTTATCATACCTATCTTTGCCGCGTTGCCATTTATGCTCGATGGAGTGATGGCGGGCGCGACACTAACGCGAGTGATGCGAAACACTATGATTGTGGCCTCCTCTATATTTTTCGGAGTATTCTTCGCCCTGAAGGGCTCGATGGGCAACGATGCGCTGTGGTTGGCATTCACACTCTATATCGTATTGCGACTCATTTTGCAGTACTATATGTCGGACCGACTGCGTGATATATATCGACAAATAGAAAAATTCGCAAAATAAAAGGATAAGATTTGGAATAGAATCGTTATCTTTGCAGAAAATAAAGATTATAGCCAAAGATGAAACAGAGAGTTACTCTTAACGACAAGACCTTCGAGGTGATGATTCCTGCCGAGGAGATCGATAAGGCTGTGGCAAAGGTTGCCGAGCAACTCAACAAGGACTACGCCGAGAGCGAGAAAGCGCCAATCTTCGTTGGTGTGCTGAATGGTTCGTATATGTTCCTCTCGGACTTGGTACGAAAGACCACATTCAACAACGAAGTCACTTTTGTACGCATTTCGTCATACGAGGGCACACAATCCACAGGCTCAATTACGCAGAAGAGCGGCATTGATTTCAACATCGAGGGTCGCGACATCATCATCGTGGAGGACATCGTAGAGACAGGCCACAGCATCAACCATATGTTGCAGTATATCAAGTCGTTGAAGCCAAGCTCGGTGGAGGTTTGCACACTATTCTTCAAGCCCGAGAAGTATCTATACGACCTGCCTATCAAATATTGCGCAATGGAGATTGGCAACGAATTTATTGTTGGCTATGGTTTGGACTACGACCAGCTTGGTCGCAATCTCAAAGATATATACGTTTTAGCAAATGACTAACACCGATATATTCGAGGGCGGAGCAAAGTTGCCGCTTGTGGAGGATTTCTACACCATCCAGGGGGAGGGTTTCCATACAGGCAAACCTGCTTACTTCATTCGCCTTGGCGGATGCGATGTAGGATGCGCCTGGTGCGATGCCAAGTACACCTGGAACTCTCGTATCTACCCGCCAACCGCTATTGATGTAATTGTTGAGCGAGCGGTGGCGTGCGAGGCGCAGTCGATAGTCATCACAGGCGGTGAGCCTCTACTCTACCCTCTTGAGCCTCTCACACGCAAGTTGAAGGAGAGAGGATTGGAGATATTTCTCGAGACCTCGGGATCACACCCATTCACAGGAGAGTTTGATTGGGTTTGCCTATCGCCAAAGCGCAAGCTTGCACCACTTGAGGATGCCTACAAGCGCGCGCACGAGTTGAAGGTCATCATCCAGGAGGAGAGTGATTTGGAGTGGGCAGAAGAGTGCGCAGCAAAGGTTGGCACAGAGTGTTACCTATTCCTGCAACCGGAGTGGAGCGTAGCCGAAAAAATTATGCCTACACTTGTGGAGTATGCCAAGCGCAATCCAAAGTGGAGCATCTCGATTCAGAGTCACAAATATATGAGAATACCATAGGCAATGGTAAAGAAGAGTGCTAAAAAGATATCCAATACCGTCAAGGGCGTAACCAACTCGGCTATCAACAAGATAAAGGAGTATACGCTCTACATAACCATTGCTGTCTTGGCAATATTGGGAATCATTCTTATAGGTCACCCCGCTTCATCCATTGTATCATCGTTGGTTGAGATGAGTGACCTACGAAAAAGAAAGGCTCTCTACGAGGAGAGTATCCGTCGCGACAGCCTGCTTATTGAGAATCTCAAGAACGATGAGTTCCTCGAGCGTTACGCCCGTGAAAAGTACTTTATGAAGGGCCAGAACGAGGACCTATTCATCGTCGAGTAGCATAAAGAAGTGGCTATATCCGCCAACCTCCTCGTTGTAGCGCACACCACTCTCACCTCTCCAGCCTAGAGCGTGAACATCATCATCCGACTCCTCGATTACACCAATCGGATATAATCGTCTACCGAACTTCTGCTCGAACTCATCCATCAAACGCGGGATATCGCGACCACCGACTGTGAATATCAACTCATAGTCCTCTCCACCACGAACCGTCTCGCCCCAGGTAGCACCCTTCACTCTTGGCACATATTGCTCGGTGACAACTGCACTAACCTTCGACTCATCGAGGATATGTTGCAAATCCCGCTCCAAGCCATCCGAAATGTCGGTCATAGCGTGAACATCAGCGTGCGACGCAAGCCACTCACCCTCGGCAACTCGCGCCTCGGGCATAAGATGAGTTTTGGCACACTCCGAATCGAGAATACCCTTTGCTACATCCTTGAGTCCCATAGCCGAGCCACCCAACTCGCCCGTCACAAATATCATATCTCCGACCTTGGCAGCCGAGCGTCGCTTGATATTGGAAATTGAAGCACGACCAATAGCGGTCACACTAATGCATATGTCATTGATTGAAGCAGTAGTGTCACCTCCTACCAACTTTACATTATGTTTCTCGGAAGCAGCATAATAGCCACGTATAAACTCCTCGGACCACTCGCCAAAACACTCCTGCGGCAGAGCCAACGAGAGCAGCGTCGCTACGGGTTTTGCGCCCATAGCTGCAACATCACTGATATTCACCATAAGTGATTTGTAACCAATCTGATATGGCGTGCTCTTGTCTGCCCAGAAGTGGACATCCTCATTCAGCATATCCGACGTAAATACCAATGCCTCATCATTACCGATAGGCAAAACTGCACAATCGTCGCCTATACCCTCAAAAGAGTTATTTGACATTGCCGCAAACATCCTGCGGATATCCTCTATAAAATCAAATTCACCGTAGACTCTCATCGCTTCAAAATTCCTTTAACTATACACTTAAACTCTCTGAATGCCTCCACTCTAAAAATCGAAGCTCCCAACAGATAGACAATAACACCTGTTGCAATCTGCATAGCGAGCATCGCTACATAAGAGAGGTTATGTAGATAGAAATCTATCATATAGACTGCAATACTCATCATAGCAGTCAGTAATAGCGACGGAATAATAGAGCGCACCATAGCCCACCAGCCAAGTGTTGTGTAGCGGCGTGTAGCAGCAAAATTGATTATAAATTCAATAAGAGTCATTGCTACCAAGCCGTATGCAATAGCCATTGTAGAGTGCGGAATTGTCAGAGCCAACACAAGTGTCATCACACCCTTCTTGACCAGCTCCAGACGAAATATAATCGCGCCATTGCTATGCACCTTCAGTACATTGTAGGCAACCATCGCAAGCGGATAGAAGAGACCTGCAAGCGCTATAACCTCGAAATAGGGTACGGTAGGCAACCATCTCTCACCCAATAGTAACAAGAATAGAGGCTCGGCAACCAACGACATTCCCACAACCAAAGGTGCCATAACAAACACATTGATCATCAGAACCTTTCGATAACTCTCGGCAAACTTATCGGCATCATCCTTGATTTTTGCCATCGCAGGATATGTCACCGTCTGCACCGAAAGCACCGCCGACTGCACCGGCAAATCCTTGATTTTCTGCGCCTGATTGAAATAGCCAAGCGTATTTGGCGAATAGACCTTACCGATGAAAAGTTGCGCCACATTATTATAGATGGCAGATACGATATCGGTCGACATCAAGCGCATCGAGAACGGTGCCATAGCTCGCCATGCTGCGCCACTGAACTTACCCTCGCCTCGCCAATCGCCTCGCCACCACAATAGCAACGACTTGACCGCCACAACCGTGAGTCGCTGAGCAACCAACGCCCACACACCACCTCCGCACACTGCGACTGCTATTGCTACAGCCCCCGCAACCAACGAAGCTACAAAGTTAATTCGTGATAGCAAGCCGAAACGGAACTCACGCGAGAGTTTCGTATTCTGAATTATACCCAGGGCATTGAGAGGCAAAAGCAGAAACAAGACGGGGGCAATTTTGACTATGACCGCCAAATCATAGTATCGAGCCAAGAGTGGAGACAACACCACAAAAATGAGGTACAACAGAGCCGATACGCCCAAATTGAATAGGAAAACCGACTTATAATCGTCGTTGGACGGAGACTCCTTGCGTAACAAGGTCTGCGAGAAACCACTGTCGACCACCACCAAAGCAACTGCAGTGAAGAATGTCAAAATTGCCATCACTCCAAAATCCTCGGGAACGAGCAATCGAGCGACGACAATACTTACAACCATCTGCAAAAGCATCGAGCAGACCTTTTCGGCCGTACTCCACGCAACACCTTTGGCTACTTGGTCGACAAGTTTCATACCGACAATGATTTAGCGGTTGAGCATAGCCTCCACACCCAAGCGATAGGAGTCGAGACCGAATCCCGCAATGGTACCAATACAGGTAGCACCAATCAGAGATGTGTGGCGGAACTCCTCGCGTGCCGAAACATTCGAGATGTGAATCTCGATAACGGGCACCGAAATAGCATCTATGGCATCGCGCAACGCTACTGAAGTGTGGGTGTAACCGCCCGCATTGAACAACACACCATCGTACTCCCCTTCCGCCTTGTGGAGAGCATCTATCAACTCACCTTCGATATTCGATTGTGCGTAGTCGATAGTATGAGCCGAGTACAAGGTGCGGAGTCGAGGGATAAACTCCTCGAAACTCTCCGCACCATAGACCGACCTATCACGCCTACCCTGCAAATTGAGGTTAGGACCGTTAAGAATAAGCAATTTCATTGCTTGAATGTTTTATTTTGCAGACAAGCAAGCCAACGCAATCGAGTACTTCTTCGACAGAGCCGAATCACCACGCGAGGTCAACACGCAAGGCTTGTTTGTACCGACAACCATAGCAGCCAACTCGCCACCACCGATGTGCGACACACTCTTGAAGAATACATTACCCGCCTCGATGTTAGGGAACAACAACGCATCTGCATCACCCGCAACTGCCGAGCCCTTGATCTTCTTGTGCTCTGCAACCTCCTTGTAGAGTGCGATATCGAGCGAGAGCGGGCCATCAACAATCACATTGCCGAGCTGACCACGGTCTGCCATCTTCGAGAGGATAGCAGCCTCTGCCATTGCAGGGATATTGGCATTCACCAACTCCATTGCTGCTACGCAAGCAATCTTTGGAGTCTCAATCTCCAAGGTCTTAGCCACCTGTGCTATATACTTGATGAGAGCCTGCTTCTGCTTCAAATCCGGCAATGGCAACACTGCGATATCCGATGCGAGGAGCAACTTGTGATAGCCCGCCCACTCGAATACCGAGATATGGCTCAACACTCCCTTTGGAGGGAACAAACCGGCCTCCTTGTTCAGGATACCACGCATATAGACATCGGTCGAAACCAAGCCCTTCATCAGGACATCAGCCTCGTTTGACACTACCGCCTTAACCGCTGCTGCAACAGCCTTGGCAGGGTTCTTCTCGTCTACAATTGTAAAAATCGAAGGATCGACACCCAACTCTGCGCAGGTATTCTCGATAACCTCCTTGTCACCAAAGAGTGTTGCCTCGACGAAGCCATCCTTGTAAGCATCGTACACAGCCTCGATAGTGTGTGCATCCTGACCATATGCTACTGCCAAACGCTTGCGACCACGCGCACGGGCAGCATCTACTATTTCTGATAAATGTTTCATATTTTTTATTTAATACTGCATTCTGAATTTTGCATTTTACATTGACTAATCGTTGATTAGTCTATAGGTATCCTGTGCAATCACCAACTCCTCATTTGTTGCGATGACTGCAACCTTAACCTTCGAAGCCTCTGTCGAGAGGATAGTATCTGTACCTCGAGTCTTATCGTTCAACTCATCGTTAATCTCAATGCCGATGAACTCCATATTGTGCGATACCCAACGACGCAAATCGCTCGAGTTCTCGCCCACACCACCAGTGAAGATAAGCAAATCGATACCGCCCATCAAAGCAGCGTACTTACCTACATACTGCTTCACGCGGTCGTAGTACATATCGCGAGCAAGAATTGCACGCTCGTTACCAGCCTCGTAAGCAGCATCGATATCACGCATATCGCTCGATACACCAGATACAGCCTCTACACCCGACTTCTTGTTAATCATAGTGTTGATCTCGGCAAAATTCATACCCTCCTTCTCTGCGATATAGAGAACTGCGCTTGGGTCAACATCACCACAACGGGTACCCATCATCAGACCATCAACCGGCGAGAAGCCCATCGAGGTGCAGTATGACTTTCCATTCAAAACTGCAGTTACCGAACCTCCATTACCAACGTGGCAAGTCACAATCTTCGAGTTCTCGAGATCAAGACCACACAACTCGGCGCCACGCTTTGCTACGAACTTGTGGCTTGTTCCGTGGAAACCATAGCGACGAACACGATACTTCTCGTAGTACTCCATTGGGAGTGCATAGAGATAGTTGCGTGCCGGAATCGACTGGTGGAACGAGGTGTCGAATACAGCTACCTGAGGTACCGAAGGCAACACCTTCTCGATCGAGAGGATACCCTCCAAGTTTGCAGGGTTGTGCAATGGAGCAATAGCAAACAACGAGCGAATCTGCTCCTTTACCTCCTCGGTTACTACTGCGCTATCAGCGAAGAACTCACCACCGTGCGCTACACGATGGCCCACAGCCTTCACCTCATCGAGCGACGAGATAACGCCGTGCTCGGCATTTGTGAGAGCCTCCAACACAAGGCTGATACCTGTGGTGTGGTCAGCAATTGGCTGGTGGAGGTGGAAATTATCCTTACCAACAGGCTTGTGCACGAGGTCTCCCTCTGGCAAACCAATACGATCAACGATACCCTTAGCGAGCAACTTGTGCGATGCAGCCTCTACATCAAGTACCTGATACTTAATAGACGAGCTACCGCAATTCAATACTAAAATTACCATAATCTTATGTTTT
Organism: Alistipes sp.; assembly: GCA_017505725.1. Taxonomy (GTDB): domain Bacteria; phylum Bacteroidota; class Bacteroidia; order Bacteroidales; family Rikenellaceae; genus Alistipes. Next base: position 49,526 of record JAFVOR010000027.1, on the reverse strand, counting down.
ATTGTGATTTATTGCTTAATTGCAACAAAGATACAAAAACAAATTAAGAATTAAAAATTAAAATTAAAAATTTTATAGGCGCAAGACGACCACCCCCAAAAAGGCCACAAAGCAAAACCTCTCCGGCAACAGAGGCTACCGCAGATGCGCTATCACCACCGAGTCCGCACTAACGCACAAAGAAGAGATGGGCAGAAATAAAAAGAGCCCATCTAACGAAATTGTTAGACAGGCTCATATTGCTGATAGATAATTGATTAGATATCGAAATCGGAGTTATCGGATGGCTCGTCATCGTCCGAATCGTCGTTTGCAAACTCGTCGGCACCCTTCAAATCGTCATCGTAGTAATCCTTATCCTCCTCCTCGGTCGATGCGTCGTCAATTTTGACATCGATCTTCACAAGGTAGCTAATCTCATCGGTCTCGTAAGGTACTGCAAAAAAGAACTCGCCATTTGGCTTTGGGATACGCATCATAAAGTCGGCAAAACCGGTAGGATAAGCGAGCTTGACGGCCTCTTGCAACTCGGCGCTAAGGTTATTGAAAGCAACAACCAATTTTTTCTTCATACTTGGTGCCATATATCTATTCTGTGTTATTTACGTTAAACTTGGCGCAAATATATGGCAAGGAATCGAGTGCAACAAATTTTATCAATATTTTTTTTCAACAATTCAAAAAAACTCCGTATCTTTACCCAATAATATATAATTAGAGGTATGGCAACACCCATTTTCGATGAGATAAAAGCCCTGCGAGAGGCCCTACACCACCACAATCGCAAGTATTATGTGGAGAACGCACCCGAAATTTCCGATTTCGAGTTCGACCAAATGATGCAGCAACTTATCGATCTGGAGGCAGCCCATCCCGAGTATGCCGACGAGAACTCACCAACAATGCGTGTCGGTAGCGACAAGACATCCGAGTTTCAGAATGTCAAGCACCGCTACCCTATGCTCTCGCTCTCGAATACCTACTCTATCGAGAGTCTCAACGAGTTTATCGACCGCATCGATAAGGAGGAGGGTGCAACCGAGTTTGTCTGCGAATTGAAGTTCGACGGTACAGCCATATCGCTCACCTATGAGAATGGTCGACTCGTGCGAGCAGTCACCCGAGGTGATGGCGAGAGTGGCGACGATGTCACCGCCAATGTCCGCACCATAGGCTCGATTCCGCTGACTCTTACGGGCGATTACCCTGCCGAGTTTGAGATTAGAGGCGAGATATTTATGCCATACGCCTCGTTTGACCGTCTCAATGCCGAGCGCGAGGCGGCAGGCGAACAGCTCTTTGCCAACCCACGTAACGCTGCAGCAGGAACTCTCAAGCAGCAACAGTCGTCGATTGTAGCCAAGCGAGGCTTGGACTGCACACTCTATCAGATAGCATCGCGCGAACTACCATTCACAAGCCATTGGGAGGCTCTGGAGGCGGCACGCAGTTGGGGATTCAAGGTCTCGAAGCACGCCCGTATATGTCGCTCGGCGGAGGATATACGCCAATATATCGAATATTGGGACAAGGCACGCAAGGAGCTGCCATTCCCCACCGATGGCGTAGTAATCAAGGTCAACGACTTTGCCAAGCGTCGTCGCTTGGGCTTTACAAGCAAGTCGCCTCGCTGGGCTGTCGCATACAAGTTCAAGGCGGAGCAGGCTCTGACCCGCCTTGTCAGCGTAGATTTTCAGGTTGGCAGAACAGGTGCAATAACCCCTGTAGCAAACCTCGAGCCGGTACTATTGGCCGGCACCGTAGTAAAGCGTGCCACACTCCACAATGCCGAGCAGATAGAGCTTCTCGATATCCGTATTGGAGATATGGTCTACGTTGAGAAGGGCGGCGAGATTATTCCAAAGATCACCGAGGTGGAGTTATCGGAGCGCAAAACCGATAGCGCTCCTTTCGAGTATATCACCCACTGCCCTGAGTGTGGAGCCCTATTGGTGCGCTACGAGGGTGAGGCAAAGCACTACTGCCCTAATCAGGGAGGTTGCCGACCACAGATTCTGGGTCGCATAGTCCACTTCATCCGTCGCAAAGCGCTCGACATCGACGGACTTGGCACCGAGACCGTGGAACTTTTGCACGAGAGCGGTCTGCTCAACAACATTGCCGACATCTACGACTTGAAGGCGGTGGATATTGCAGCTCTTCCAAGGCTTGGCGAGAGGTCGGCTGACAACATCATACGCAGCATCAACGCATCGAAGAGCGTGCCTTTTGCGCGTCTACTGTTTGGCTTGGGTATTCGTTTTGTGGGAGAGACAACCGCCAAGTATCTTGCAGCTCACTTCAAGAGTCTCGATGCGGTAATGGCGGCATCAAAGGAGCAACTCCTCGAAGCCGAGGAGGTGGGAGACAAGATTGCCGATGCCATCATCGAGTACTTTGCCGACGAAGACAACCGCACAATCGTGAATCGACTCCGCATAGCAGGCCTTCAGTTCGAGGAGGAGGCAAAGGAGCTTCACTCGAATTGTCTCGAGGGTAAAAACATCGTCATCTCGGGCAAGTTCCTCGACCACACGCGCGACGAGCTCAAAGAACTCATCGAGCTGCACGGAGGCAAGAATCAATCGGGAGTCTCGGCAAATACCGACTTTATTGTTGCGGGCGAGAATATGGGTCCTGCCAAGTTGCAGAAGGCGGAGAAGTTGGGCGTAAAGATTCTCTCAGAGAGCGATTTTATATCTCTCATCGGAGGGGAGTCGCAAAATAATAGCACTGCAACAATCGTTGTAGAGAAAGAGGAGAAACAAGAGAACAATATTGTACAGGGAAGCCTGTTCTAAAAAGCATATGGTTATGAATAGAGATATTTTCAAGGGGTTGGGCGTGGCACTTGTCACACCATTTATGGAGAACGGAGCAGTAGATTTTGCCGCACTGGCAAAGATTGTCGATAACCTCGTCGAAGGGGGCGTAGACTACATCCTTGTGCTTGGCACAACGGGCGAGACTCCGACTCTGACGACCGACGAGCGCAAGGCGTTGGTTCGCTTTGTGCGTGAGCGAGTAGCAGGTCGTGTTGCGCTGATGGTCGGCATAGGAGGCAACTGCACTCGCGATGTATTGGCAACTCTCAAGGGCTGGGACTTGAGTGGTTATAGTGCAGTACTGAGCGTCAACCCATACTACAACAAGCCAAATCAAGAGGGATTATACCAGCACTTCAAGGCCATTGCCGAGGCTTCACCGCTGCCCGTTATGCTCTACAATATTCCGGGACGAACAGGGGTAAATATGACACCTGCTACAATTGCTCGTTTGGCAGCCGACTGCGACAACATCATCGGCGTAAAGGAGGCTTCGGGCGATTTGGAGCAGATGGCAGAGATTAGAGCTTTGACTCCAAGCGATTTCTTGCTCATATCGGGTGACGACGGATTGACAGTAGAGGTAGTAAAGCGAGGTGGCGTAGGCGTAATATCGGTCTTGGCAAATGCCTATCCTGCCGAGACAAAGGAGGTTGTAACTCTTGCCCTTGCAGGCAACATCGAGGAGGCGGAGCAGAAATTGAATGCTCTTGACGGCATAATATCGGCTCTTTTCGAGGAGGGTAATCCTGTAGGTATCAAGACAGCACTCTACACAAAGGGCATCTGCACCAACACTATGCGTCTGCCACTTGTTTCGGGTAGCGAGGCGTTGCAAGCGAAGATGAAAACACTGATTACAGAATACGAAAAGTAGTCACAAGTGCGTTTATTGGTCGAATGAAAAGGATAATAGTCATACTTCTCACTCTGTTCGCAGTAATATCGGCATCAGCCAAGACTCCGAACAATGACCTTATATTCGCAAATATAAGCAATGTCGATTCACCACTCTACTATCCGAATCTTATGCTCCGCTACAAGGAGGGTAAGCCAATGTCGGAGGATGAGTACCATCATCTCTACTACGGATTTGCCTTTCAACCCGAGTACAAGCCATTGGAGGCGAATCCATCGATGAGCCGTGTGCAAGAGATTATGGCACGAATATCGATTGACACCCCTTCGGTACACGACATCGACGAGCTTATTGCTGCAGGCATTGCCGCTATGGAGGCGGACCCATTTTCGCCAACGCTACTCAACATCTTGGTCTACGCCTATGGAGCATCGGGCGACCGAGTGCGTGAGTTGGCGTACTCCGACCACCTGAACGGAATCTTGAAATGCATCGAGCAGTCTGGTGATGGACTCAAAGAGAAGAGTCCGATGCACATAATTATGTTTGCACACGGTTTGGACTACATTGCATCCAAGAATATCAACTACCTCAAGGGGCGCATCATAAGTCGCACTGTTGAGTTTGTTCCATTTGACTTCCCTCGCGAGAAGGTCAAGGGTTACTACTTTGACTATAGCCGAATATATTGGAACAAGCCCGACAACTACACCTTCAAGCGCGAGCGCACTTGGCAATTCAATAACCTCAAACCAAGAGAATACAAATAAATTGAGTACCTTTGCAGCTCAATTTTGACCAAATACGAAGAGATGAGAAAATTATACACACTATTAACAATGTGCTCCCTGCTCCTAAGTGGATGTATCAACTCGGGAGAGAAGGCAAATATCAACGATTTGCAACTGATGTCTGGCATCAGCAACCGCCAGCTACTGCTCGATGGAGCCGAGGGAAGCATCAATACTTTTTCATTCCGAGCCAAACACGACTGGCAAATCATCGATTATCAAGGATTCACCTGCGACCCATCGAGTGGCACAAAGTGCGACGAAAAGGAGAGCATCACCATCACCACAACCACACTGCAAGCAAACAATGGCGCAGACACGGTACGACTGAGTGATTTGAACTTCAAGCTCCTCTCCACCCGCTTTGTTGGTGTTTCGGCCTATCAGTTACCACAGGTTATTGTCAAAGATAGCTCACTATCGATCGATGCCATCGAGGGATCGAAGGGCACGGCGCGCATAGTATCGAAAGCAGAGGATATTCAGCTGACAACCACAGGCGAGATCACCGCTACACTCGGAACAAAAAACTATCGCGACGAGTACGCCATAACCATCAAGGCCACCGCCAGCAACAACACTACCGAAAATCGCCATATTGGAACGGTCGGCTTTGTTGTTAATGGCGTAACCCAAGGGGGTAAAATAGAGGTCTACCAAGTTCCGGCCATCGTGTTCGACCGCAACTTGGTGATGCTGCCGGGCGAGGCCAACCGACGAAATATGTTCGAAGCAAAGGCAGGGTTCGAGCTCGATTTTGTTGCATCATCAACATCTTTCACAGTTGTTAAGAGCGATGCAACCCATTTCGAGGTTATCTCCACCACCAGAAATGACTCTGGTGCAACGCTCGAGTTAGGCGAGATAGAGGTATTCCTCAAGGAGTCGCCCGATTGTCGCTCTACCATAAAGGTTTTCCAGCGCAAACCTCTTGCACCACAAACCATTATAGTTCAGTATATTGGCACAGCCCTCAAGGAGCCATACTTCTCGAACAACACCAAGAGGATGCTCGAGGCTCTGAGCAAGAATATTCAGGGCGATGCACAAGTTATGGCTATCTCTACCGAAAGCACCACCGATGGCGCACTCTATGAGTTACGCTACGATACAGAACTTGGCAAGGCTGTCAAAGAGAAGGTTGCAGACTTCGACTTACCGACACCTTATAATGCTGAGCTATTTGCATCGAATATACGTCGCGCATTGGATTTTGCTCCGGCCGAGAAATACGCAATGGTTATCGGCTCGCACGGACTTGCGTGGGTACCAAAGGAGGGAAGCTCATCACAGGCATCAAGGCTCAGAAAGTTGGGTATTGACCCATCGCAGATGTGGCAACGCAACCCATCGGCAGAAATCACTCGTCACCTCGGAGACAATGGCACTACCGTACGATACGATGTGAGCGAGGTAGCGCAAGCCATTGCCGCAAACAACATTACGCTCGAATACATTCTCTTCGATGCCTGCTTTATGGGTAACATCGAGAGCGCATACGAGTTGCGAAATGTAACAAAATACATCATAGCTTCGCCTTGCGAGGTTATGGGCTACGGATTCCCGTACAACAAGATCATTCCGCTTATGCTCCAGAATGGTGGCACAAGCTATGATCTCGAGGCGATATGCCGCACCTATGTCGACCACTATCGCACCGAGGCCTCTACCCCATCGGCTTGCGTGGCACTCACACACACCGCCGAACTCGAGGCGTTGGCAGCGACAGTCAAGAGAGTAAACGAGGCTGCTGTAAAGAGCGACTTCTCGCTCCGCAATGTTCAATACTACGAGGGCCAATCGGTGCACTCGTTCTACGACTTGGGCGATATCATCGAGCAGTCGTGTGCAGACAGCGAGGCTGTAGTGGCATTCAATGCACAATTCGACAAGACTGTGACCTCGCGCCACCATACCGACCAATTCTACTCGGCATATGGCAGTGGCAACAAATACTACCACGACATCAATAAATATAGCGGTATCACCACCTCGGCATTTGTCGCACACTACGCCGACCTCTGGCAACAAACCGCGTGGTACAAGGCTACACACTAACAACAAAAAATCGCAGATTACTCTGCGATTTTTTGTTGTTACATTTTCACCATATTAGAACACCACGCCCAATCGCATAGTGAAACCAAAATCCCAACAATGTTCAATATCATAATTGCCTAGTATATCATAATCTCCGCTGCGCGTAGCAAATCCAAACTGAAAATTGAAGGCCGTACCACTTTTGTGTTGATAGCTCACACCCGGCATCACCTCGAACATTCCTGTCACAGCGCCATATTCAATAGTACGGGAATAATCTCCAACATAGTAATACCACGATGACCAAATATCGCTGCCTTTATCTATTCTTACGTCATAGACATCCAGTTTTTTGGAGGAAGATAAACGTACACCAGCAGAAAACGCAAGGAAAGGAGTCCACTTTGTCTTCATAAAATAGGTGCGCAGATGTACATATAATGGCACAGCAACTGTTTGCATTGGTAAACCCCAGTAACTATCAAGATACCTTTTGCCAATCTTTAGTTCAGCAGAATATAGACCATCCATATAATGGTAAGGAATATATCGATACCCATCGATGTACTTCATCTCACCATAGCATACAAAACCTTTATCGTTATTTGTCGAAAAATCCAGTCCCGTACCAAGGCCCACATAGAAGTGATGATTGAAACGATAGCCGCCCACATAGTTCAGATTGATCATAGAGCCGGTATCGAACATCAATGAATAGGCAAACGACACCTCCTGCTGATAGCCCTTATTTATATCGGCAACAGCAAATTGCTTCTTAGGACTCTTTGCCTTCTTAGACCTTATAACGTCGGTATTATGGATAATCATAGCACCGGTTACGGTATTGCGCTGTGCCGATACAGAGAATGGCACACCAAGCAATAGCAATGCGATTACACCAAAAACAAATCGTTTCATATAATGACACTCCTATCTATTGACAATATTTCGATTCTCGAATCTCGACTTTGGAGCGTTCACAATCTCTGCTCCATCCTTCGTGTGAAGTTTTCGCGACTCCTGCAGCAAATCGACATCGCTCTTTGTTACGTTACGGAACTTGACATAGTATGCAGGATAACCCGAAATTGTAATCTCCAATCGCTTATCCTTTGTGATAACATCGATTGTAGAGCCCACCAATACATCTGCCTTGTGCGCACGGGCAGCACGACTCAGTGCTATTTTCTTGAGCTCGGTGATATTTTGCAACAAAGCTGGTGAGACCTCAAGATTTGCAAAGGCTTCGGTCTCGGTGTAATAGACCTTCTCGTCAGACACCTTCAAATCGGCAATCAATGGCGTAAGCAACATACTCTGCTCGGGCTCAAGCACGCGAGCAGACGACTCCATATAGTCGGTTGTTTGAACAACCGTAGTTGTAGCGCAACCTGTAAACAATGCTGCAGCCACCGAAAGAGTTAGAAAAAATCTCTTCATAATACTTTAAGTTTTTGATTGCTCGCCAACTCCGAACGGGCGGATCTATAAATAAAGAAAGTGTGGAGTCGTTCGTTTATCCAGTAGTAGGCATTTGGCGTGGCCCGATAACAAATAAACAATACCCCACACCGAATGGTATATAGAAAATGATATACCAAATGCGGTGGTGAGTGTTTGAATGCTTATCCTTGTTATCTAAAATCGCCAAATTTTACTACTAAGGATTAGCGAAACACTTTCACTAATAATTAATATGTCTACAATCCCGAGAGATTGTACTACAAAAATAGAAATTAATTTTGAATGGCACAAAAAAACCGAGCAAAATCGCTCGGTTTGACCTAAACAAATACCATTTGATTAGTAAGTTCGCAACTGGAATACAATCTTGTTACAGTACAACTCGCCTTCGTGCAAGAGAATTGACGGGAAGTCGGGTTGATTAACTGCATCGGGATGTACCTGGCACTCGATAGCGACACCTGCATAGTCCTCGTAGCGAGAGCCCGACTTTGTGATTGGGCATCCTCCCGAGAGCCAGTTGCCGGTATAGACCATACAGCCTGGTTGCGACGACAAAACCTTAACCAGACGGCCTGTCTTCTCGCAGCGCAACTCGCCTACCTCGCCGAGAATATTCTTCTGCCAGCCATCCACCACAAAGAAGTGATCGTGTCCGCGGAACAAGTCTATGTGGTTGAATATCGAGCCGATATCCTTACCAAGGCGGTTCCAATCGGTGAAATCTTGTGCCGAGCCCTTCATAGGAAGGAGTTTGCCCGTTGGAATCTGCACCTCGTTGGCCTCCAACACATACTTTGCGTTGAGTTTGAGCTCGTGGTCAAAGATCGTCTCGCCACTGCCCTCGCCCGCCAAGTTCCAATAGACGTGGTTGGTGAGGTTCACAGGGGTTGTGCCACTACTCTTTGCGAGATAGGTAATCTCGAGGTTGTTCTCATCGTCAAAATCATAGATAGCCTCGATATTCACCTCGTGTGGATATCCCTGATCGCCATCCTCCGAGAGCAACGAGAATATTACTCGGTTGGTCTCCACGCGCGACTCCCACAACTTGTTAGCATAACCCTTTGTACCTCCGTGAAGGTGATTAGGGCCATTGTTCACCTCGAGACGGTACTCTACCCCCTCGATGGTCATCTTACCACCTGCAATACGGTTCGCAACACGACCTACCGACTTGCCGCTTGCTGCGCCATCGCCGAAGTAGCTCATAGGGTCTTTGTAACCCAACACTACATCGTCTATATTGCCATTGCGGTCTGCATACTTAACCGACACAATGGCTGCACCGATATTCGTGAGCTGCACCTCGCTACCGAGGGCATTCTTCAAGGTGTAGATGATTATCGCTTCGCCTTCGGGGGTTGCACCCCAAACATTCTGCTCTATTGTCATAGACAAATTAAAAATTAAAAATTAAGAATTAGAAATTCTTTTTTAGGGCTTAATATGGTAGAATATAAACTCCAAACTACTCTAATGGTTTGACATTGGCGATAAGGTGGTCAATACGCTTCAAACACTCCTCCTTGCCGATGAACGAAGTAACATCGTACATACCTGGGCCCTTGCCTGCGCCAACCAAAGCCAAACGTAACGAGTTCATAATCTGGCCCATACCATACTCCTTCTCAGTAATCCAAGCGTGAACAATCTTCTCTGTATTCTCCAACGAGAAGTCGTCAATCTGCGCCAACACCTCGCGCAACTCAGCCAAACGAGCAGGGTTTTCGCCCTTCCAATACTTTTTCAACTGCTTCTCCTCGTACTCGGTTGGAGCAATGAAGAAATATGATGTCAAATCCCAAAGATCACTAACGAATGTTGCACGCTCCTTCATAATGAAGGCCGCCTTACCTGCGATCTCATCCGACACCTCGATACCGTGCTCACGAAGAATTGGCTGATAGATTGCGCTCAACTCCTCAGCCGACTTGCGGTGCATATACTGAGCATTGAACCACTTTGCCTTGTCTGGCTGGAAACGAGCACCCGCCTTCGACACACGGTCAAGCGAGAAGGCATCGATAAGTTCCTGCATCGAGAACAACTCCTGCTCGGTACCCGGATTCCATCCAAGGAGAGCCAACATATTGATAAACGCATCGGCGAAGTAACCATCCTCGCGATAACCGCGCGCAGTCTCGCCTGTAGTTGGCGACACCCAGTGGAGCGGAAATACAGGGAAGCCCATCTTGTCGCCATCACGCTTCGACAACTTGCCGCCACCCGTAGGTTTGAGGAGCAATGGAAGGTGAGCGAACTCAGGCTGAGAATCGGTCCAGCCGAATGCTCTGTACAAAAGGTAGTGCAATGGCAACGAAGGCAACCACTCCTCGCCACGAATAACGTGCGATATCTCCATCAAGTGATCATCCACAATATTTGCCAAGTGGTAGGTTGGCAGAGCATCCACCGACTTGTAGAGCACCTTATCGTCGAGTGTCGAGGTATTCACCTCCACATCACCACGAATCAGGTCGTGCATCTTGACAATCTCATTCTCGGGCATCTTGAATCGAACCACCCAAATATCACCTCGAGCAATACGAGTCTCTACCTCCTCCTTCGACAACGAAAGCGAGGTTGGAAGTGTTGTACGCACCTTGTAGTTGTAAGCAAAGGTCTCGCCTCGGCCCTCATACTCCTTACGCAAAGCATCCAACTCCTCGGCGGTATCGAATGCGTAGTATGCCCAACCAGCCTCGACAAGTTGTGTGGCATACTTCAAATAGAGATCACGACGCTCACTCTGGCGGTATGGAGCGTGTGGGCCACCAACGCCTACACCCTCGTCAATCTCTATTCCGCACCACTTGAGCGACTCGATGATATAATCCTCGGCACCAGGCACAAAACGCTGCGAATCGGTATCCTCGATTCGAAGAATCATCTTACCACCGTGGCGACGAGCAAAAAGATAGTTGTATAGTGCAGTACGCACACCGCCGATATGAAGTGGTCCGGTAGGACTTGGCGCAAAGCGTACTCTAACTTCTCTTGTCATTCGAAAATTAAAAATTAAGAATTAAAAATTAAAAATTCTTTGTTTATCACTGAAAATCGTTTATGAACGAGGAAATTTTGTGCGAAGCAATGCGATGAAAGCGGAGCATAGTAAACCTATGTGAGCATTTCAGCGTCAGCGGATTCGTGCAAAATTCACCGTTCAGAACGATTTTTACTCCCAGAGATTGCGTGGATAAACACCCTCCTCAATCAACTTCTCGATCTTGGCTACCAACATTGGTTTATCCTCCTTGTAGGTAACACCAAACCACTGTGCTGTGGTCGAGAGCACCTTCAAACGAGCCTCACCTGCGCCAACAAGATTGTTGACCATCAAAGGAATAAAGAACTCGGCCTTGAGGTTGGTCTTAACATCATCCGAAGCGAGGAACGCTTTGAAGCCAGCCTCCGAATGAGCGAAATAGTCAGGAGTGAAGCCGAAGAAGTTCATCGAAACCGGAGTATTCTCCTCGAGAGCAACATCCTCGCCCAAGTCGTGGAATACGATTGTACCCTCGGCATTGCGCTCAATCTTAGTGCGCTCTACCATCGAGGTGAGGAAACGATTCTCATCCATTGTGCAGACACCGCGCGACACTGTACCATTGTCCGACAAGGTCTTGTTAACCTCGTAGCCAATCATTGCGTACTCGCCCTTCGCACCATCCAACTGCGAGAGATACTCACCCATTACACGGTAGGCATCTGTACCATAGAAGTCATCAGCATTGATAACAGCAAACGGCTCGTGTACAGCCGAAGCACCCTGCATAACAGCGTGGTTAGTACCCCAAGGCTTCTCACGACCCTCAGGTACAGAGAATCCCTCCGGCAAGTAGTCCAACTCCTGGAATACATAGTCGACCTCGATACGACCACCGAAGCGATCTGCCGAAAACATCTCCTTGAACTCCTTCTCGAATGAGTGGCGGATAACGAATACCACCTTGCCAAATCCTGCACGGATTGCATCATAGATCGAATAGTCAATAATAGCCTCGCCGTTAGGACCAACTCCGTCCATCTGTTTCAACGAGCCATAGCGCGAGCCCATACCTGCAGCAAGCACCAAAAGTGTAGGTTTTACCATAATCCTAATTGTTTATCTGTTTAGTTATGTTTCCGTTTTGAGTATAAAATACTCACAAAGATATATATTTTATGCGAAACAAAAAAGAGGAAACCGAAATTTCCTCTTCTTTACCAACTATTTTGCCCTCGCCTTGAAATCGGCGATGACATTTCCGAACAAATCTTTTGCCACAACACGAATCTCGGCATCGGGATCCATCGGCACATATTGCCAGATATGGTCACCCACTTTCGGGGTCTGCCAAGCCGCCTTTTTGAGTCGGGCAACCTCCGGCACTTCGCCTGCAAGACTGCGCTCGAGCGTCGGCCAATACCAATCACGATACTTCAAATCATAAAGACGCTTGCGAGCCTTACCCCTTCCGCCGGTGCTCTCTGTAAACTCGCAAGTGTACGCACCCCAAACATTCACAAGAATAGCAGGCTTATCCTCGGCAGTGGCCGCTGCAGCCTCGGTCGCGTACTTATTTTTGGTACCTGTGCGCGAGGTGATTGGATAGTGCCACTTATTCTCTCCATTATCGTAGACACGATAGTGGGCAATACCCTCGTTGTCGCCATAAGGCACATAGGTTCTCTTGATTTTGCCGTTATTAAACTGATAGTGAGCAATAGCGGCAGGAGTACCCTCGCAGTTATCGAATGTATACCATCCTGTACCTGCGCCCGACGGATGGACAAACTGATAGATAGGCGTATCGTTGTACTTTATCTTCTGCGAACGATCTGCGTGGTGGTGACCAATGAGGGTTACAACCTCGTAGCCCTTGAAATAGTTCGCTACACGCTCGCCATCGAGCTGCAGGAACTTGCCTTTGGAATTAATCAGACCTGCGTGCGCGACATAGATGATGCGATCCACCTTACTCTTATCGAGAGCCGCTATATCGCGCTCGAGCCAACTATGCTGACGCTCACAAAGGCGAATCCAACAGCCCTTTGTAGCTTTCGGATCACGGGTTGAGTGAGCATCGGAGGTGATGATAAAAAGATTATCCACAACAACATAGTGGTCGCGACCTATAGTAAAGGAGTAGTACTCTGGTCCGAGATCGCGATTGAAGTCGGCACGCGACTGATAGACGGTCTCCTCGGTGAAGTAGGTACCCTTCACTGCAGGGCGATTATGGTCGTGGTTACCCATAGAGTTAAATATAGGAGCATCAACATTAGTGTCATCCATATAATTCTTGAACGAATAACCACCAGTACGACCCTTGTAGCCTGGACGAGTTCCGGGATGAGTCATATCGCCAAGCGAGATGATGTAGGTAGGCTCTTTCGTCGCCTTCACACACTCATCCAAAGTCTTCACCAACGAGGCACGATACTTATCCGCATCCTCCTTGTGGTTCCACCTGAAGCGACCATTCGAAACGTGAACATCGGCTATTGCATAGACCGAATAGGAACTTTGGTCAACCTCCTTCAACTTGAAGTGGAAAGATTGCCTCCTCAACTCGGGGTTTACACGCTTGTAGAATTGAGGAGCATTACCCACTCGCTCCACCTCGTATCCCGAAGGGATTGAGATATGAACAAATTGACAATGAGGATCTTTAACCTTAGTAGGAAGTGAATATGCGCCTTTGGCATCGGTCTTTGTCATATTCACTCCATCGGTAACGACAACACCCGCAACACCTTTACCATCACAAGTTACAGTTCCTGTAATGCTCTTTTTGGCTGCGAAGGCGGATGGCGTGCTCGACAAGCACACCATCAACGCCATAACTATAATTGTACGAAACATTTTCATCTCTTAATATTATTTTGCGTGAGCTTCGAACTCAGCTACAACATTACCCATAGCATCCTTTGCTACCACCTTGATTGTCGCATCAGGGTCGGCCGGAATGTAACGCCAGATATGGTAGCTACGCTTCGGAGTCTGCCAACCGGCCTTATAGAGTCGCTGACCCTCAGGCAACTCTCCTGCAGCACTCTTGGCAAAGGCATCCCAATACCAATCACGGAATGTCAAATCGTAGCAACGCTTCACCGATTTACCCTTGCCACCTGTGCTCTCGGTGAATTGGCAAGTGTAAGCACCCCAAACATTTACAAGAATAGCAGGCTTATCCTCGGGAGTAATCTCCGCCTCCTCCGTAGCACGCTTCTGCTTGGTACCTGTACGCTCGGTGATAGGATATGCCCACTTATGATTGCGATTGTCGTACACTCGATACTTCTGTCCTGTGTTTGTTCCGTAAGGCACACAAGTTCGTGTAAACTTACCATCCTTAAAGGTGTAATCTACAATGCTGGCAGGTGAGCCCTCGCAGTTGTCATAGGTGTACCACGCAGTACCCGCACCCGAGGTGTGATAGAACTGATAGAGCGGCTTACCATTCCAGGTCTTCTTGATCGAGTGGTCCGAGTGGTGATGACCGATAAGGGCAAGAACCTCATAGCCCTTGAAGTTGTCGAGCACCTTCTCCAAATCCATCTGCATCTTCTTGCCCGAATAGCCAAAGAGTCCGCAGTGTGCCACAATCACAACGCGATCCACATCATCCTTATTCACAGCCGCCATATCTTGCGCAAGCCAATTGTGCTGATACTTGTCGAGTTTGTACCAATAACCCTTTGTGGCATTAGGATCGGTTGTAGGACCTGCATCCTTTGTGATTACGAAGGTGTTATCGAACACCACATAGTGCTCACGACCGATATTGAACGAGTAGTATTCAGGGCCTGCCTCACGATTATAATCTACGCGAGAGAGATAAACAGTCTCGTCGTTGAACATCTCGCCCTTTGGTGCGTGGTTGTGGTCGTGGTTACCCATAGTGTTGAATACAGGGATATCAACCTTGGTATCCTCCAAATAGTTCTTGAACGAGTATCCGCCCTCACGACCCTTCCATCCTGGACGGGTGCTTGTCTGCGTCATATCGCCCAATGTCACCATATAGACAGGGTGCTTGCACTGTGAGGCGTATGCCTGAATGGCGGGCACAACCTCCTCCTTATACTTTGCAGTGCCACGATGATCGGCTCTCTTACCATAGACATCGGTCAAATGCGGATCACCCAAAGCCAACACGGTATAGACGCTCTGATCCACCTTTTTGAGCTTGAAATCGAAGGTCTGCTTCTTGGCCTTCGGATTCAATCGACGGAAGAACTGCGGAGCATTACCCACACGCTCAACCTCGTAGCCCGAAGGGATCGAGATATGCACAAATTGACAGTGCGGATCCTTGACATTTGTAGGCAAGACATATACACCTTTGGCATTTGTCTTTGTCAAATTAATTCCATCGGTAACCACCACACCTGCAACACCTTGACCGTCGCAAGTTACAGTACCGCTTACGCTCTTTTTAGCAGCCGATGCCGACAGTGTGCACACACACAACATCAACGCTGCAACAATAATGTTTTTTAATCTCATAGTTTTATAGTTAAAAAGTTGTTTTTCAAGTTCAATCAGAACAAATCTATCGACAGAAAAGATTCGATGCCACAAATATACAAATTTTCCGTCAATTATCCTCGGCTATCTCCAAAATATAGTTTAGAAAAGTGCTCAACCTTGGCACATTAAAAATTTCTTAAAGAAATTCGAGCAATAATAAAAAATAATCCGTATCTTTACCGAGTTAATTTTCGAGACACGCGATGAAACTTTTTCAAAAGATAAACACTTGGTTAGGAAATATAGTACGCAAACGCCACATCGCCATCCTCGACAAAGAGGAGGAGCGTTGGCGTGCTGATCTCTCCCCTATGACATTCGGAGCTATATGCGTAGCAATCATAACGCTGATATTCGGAGTGCTTCTGCTGCTTGTGGCATACACACCACTGCTCGACATAATGCCGGGATATCGCACCAACGCAGGTCGTTCACGCGAGATGCTCATTCGCAGCATTGTACGCATCGACTCGCTCGAGCGTAAGATGAACGATATGCTCACCTACAACGAAAACCGCATCCTTGTAGTGAGTGGCAAAACCCCTGCGATTCAGTCGGTAAAGAACGATTCGCTTCAACGCTCGAAAACGACTGTTGCCCCATCTCGAGAGGACTCACTCCTACGACAAAAGATGGAGAATGACGAGCGTTACAAATTGAACAAAACACAACCGAACCCATCTCTGCAAGGCATCCTCAATGCTGTTTCGCCTATGTATGGTCTGATTTCGGAGCGTTTCAATGCAAAAAATTCACTCGGCGTTCGCATTAATGGTGCTAAAGGCGCTCAAGTCTCGGCCATAGCCGATGGCGTGGTCATCATAAGCGAATGGTCGCCAGAGTCGGGACACACAATCCTCATTCAGCACAAAAACAACTTTGTATCGCTATACCGCAACCTCTCAGGCGTATTGGTTGCAAAAGGTGCTCAAGTACAAGGTGCACAAGCAATCGGTTATGCCAGCAACGACAAAGAGGAGGAGCTATCCCTGCTCGACTTCGAGCTTTGGCGCGATGGCAAAGCAGTAAACCCTGAACTCTACATCCTTTTCTAATGATGAAACAACGAATCTCAATACTCGGCTCCACAGGGTCGATAGGCGTGCAGACACTCGACATAGTGCGCGAAAATCCCGATCGATTCGAGGTGGTATCACTCACCGCACATCGCAATTGGCAGAAGCTGGCCGAGCAGGCCATAGCCTTCGATGTCGACACTGTAGTAATCGGCGACGAGCAACTCTACAAACCACTCTGCGAAGCGTTGGCAGCCTACCCAATCAAAGTATTCGCGGGGGAGGACTCCATTGCCGCAGTGGCATCGGCATCCAACTGCGATATGGTCATCAATGCTTTGGTCGGCTACGCGGGACTGATTCCCACAGCTCGCGCCATCGAAGCACACAAGCGCATTGCCCTTGCCAATAAGGAGACATTGGTCGTGGGCGGAGCTACCATTATGCCTATGGCAATAGCCAACAAAGCACCTATTCTACCCATCGACTCGGAGCACTCGGCAATATTCCAGTGTCTGATAGGCGAACAATCACCACTGCGTCGACTTATCATCACCTGCAGTGGCGGAGCACTTCGTGATATTCCAAAGGAGAATCTCGTCAATATCACAGCCGAGCAAGCGCTGCGTCACCCCCGTTGGGATATGGGGGCAAAGATCACCATCGACTCGGCTACTCTCGTCAATAAGGGTTTCGAGGTTATCGAGGCGCATTGGTTGTTCGGCACACCTGCCGAGAAAATCGATGTGGTTATTCACCCCGAATCGATAATTCACTCGATGGTCGAGTTCGAGGATGGCTCGATAAAGGCACAGATGGGAGAACCTGATATGCGAACCCCTATCAGCCTTGCGATGATGTTTCCCGAGCGAGCAACACGCACCACCCCACCATTCGACTTCACGAAGAACGCCTCACTCACATTTCGCGAGGTTGACCACGAAAGGTTTCCTGCGCTTGGCATAGCCTACGACTGCCTACGACGCGGAGGCTCTGCTGCCGCCACAATGAATGGCGCAAACGAGGTGGCTGTTGCGGCTTTCTTGGCAGGCAAATGCCGTTACACCGACATTGTCGGCACTATCGAACACGCACTGACCAAGGCTCAATTCATCGCCACACCATCACTTTCGGACTACGCCGAGATAGACAAAGAGTCACGACGATTGGCAAACGAATTTTTGAAGCTATAGTATGGATGCTCAAAAGCAAAAGAGACTTATACACAAGAGTATCTACTATCTGATTACGCTCATTGCATTAGGAGTGTCGGCCTGGGCACTCTACGACGCTTATGTCTATATGAGCATATCGCGCTCAGTCTGGATTTTTCTATGCACCCTACTGTCGATATATGTCGTAGCCATATTGGTCGTATCGACAAAGTTGTGGGGATGGCGACGCTTTCTATTGCACACCACAATGCTGCAGCTACTACCCATCTGTGCCAGCATAGTCACCTTGAGAGCTCTAGACAGAGGTGACACCTATGTTGCACCTACGGGCAGACCCAACCAATATGAGCGTTCGTTCAACGACCTGCAAGACAAACAGAAGGCGGCAGCGCTCGAGAATGGAGTGGCACCTATTGAATCGCGTGCTGAAATCGAGAACAACTTCAAGCAGTATCGTCGCAAACTCACACATATCGAAACTAACGACAGGTACATAGTGCGCGACTTGACATACTCTGCGCCATATGTAGTGCCAAAAGTCGCCGAATTGCTCGACGATCTGGCCGACAAATTCCAAGCGAGAACGCAGTCGAGAACTCGATTTGTGGTGACGAGCGTGCTTCGCACCGAGGAGGATGTCAAGAAACTGCGACGAGTGAACATCAACGCTTCGACCAACTCGTGCCACTGCAACGCCACCACCATCGACATCTCGTACGCTCGATTTGGTGCGGACAAGGTCAGACCCCGCGACCCCTACGAACTTCGCTTGGCTCTCGCAGAGGTGCTCCACGAATTGCGCAAAGAGGGGCGTTGCTATGTAAAAATTGAGCGTAAGCAATATTGCTACCATATAACCGTTAGATAACGCGGTTGCGTTAAATGCAGAACCGACGCACGAAGCAAGAGCAGAGGGTGCTAGCACACTATGCCTTGCAAGAAGGAGGAAAAGCCTGCGAAGCAGGATTAATGCAAAATGCAAAATTAAGAATTAAGAATGCAGAATTAAGACGTTGAAATTATAAAAGAAAAAAATATATGGAAATTTTAGTAAAAGTTCTACAGTTTTTTATGAGCCTCACACTGTTGGTGGCTATTCACGAGTTCGGACACTTCATCGTTGCTCGCATCTTCAAAATCAGAGTCGAAAAGTTCTACATCTTCTTCGATTGGGGCTTCTCCCTCTGGAAAAAGAAGTGGGGCGAGACCGAGTATGGCCTCGGCTGGTTGCCACTGGGTGGCTATTGCAAGATTGCGGGTATGGTCGACGAGAGTATGGACAAGGAGCAACTCGCAAGTGAGCCACAACCTTGGGAGTACCGCGCCAAGCCCGCTTGGCAACGCTTTTTGGTGCTTGCGGCAGGTGTAACGATGAATGTAATCCTGGCATTCTTCATCTATTGCGGTATCTCGTTCTCGTATGGCTCGCAGTATATCTCTAACGAGGATATGATCTATGGCTACGAGTTCAGCCAAAGTGCCGAGCAGTTGGGTTTTCAGGATGGTGACCGCATCGTAACTATCGGTGGTGAAAAGATCGAGAACATAAACTCGATATTGCCAAAAATCCTCCTTGCAAAGGAAGAGTGCGAGGTGGAGGTTATCCGTGACGGTGCAGAGCATAAGTTCTTGCTCAACAACGAGATACTCAACCTTATGCGTAAGGAGAACACATTCGAAACCGAGCGTCTCTATGCGCCACTCATTCCGTTTGTGGTGGATAGCATCGCAAATGTCGCAGTGGCTGAGGCAGGATTGAAGAAGGGCGACCGTATTATCGGCATTGGCGAGGAGAGCTTGCCATACTTTAATCACTATGCAGACCGACTTACAAAATTGGCGGGTACAACTGCCGATTTCAAGGTTTTGCGTGGCGCAGACACACTCTCGCTGGCTCTGCCTGTGAATGACGAGGGTAAGTTGGGCGTTGTGACCGAGAACTTCTTTAAGGTGCGCACCGAGGAGTACAACTTCTTCGAGGCTATCCCTGCAGGAGCTCGACTTACAGCCAAGACCATCAAGAACTATTGGGATCAGCTTGTGCTAATCGTAAAACCTGACACAGGTCTCTACAAGCAGGTGGGTGGATTTATCGCCATTGGCAACATCTTCCCTTCGGAGTGGGATTGGCATCAATTCTGGTCGATGACAGCCTTCCTTTCGATTATTCTTGCGGTGATGAACATCATCCCTATTCCTGGACTCGATGGCGGACATATGATATTCACTTTCTGGGAGATGATCACCGGCCGCAAAGTTAGCGACAAGGTGCTGGAGGTTGCGCAATACATAGGTATGATACTTATTCTGGCCCTTGTCCTCTTCGCCAACGGAAACGATATTTACAGACTATTTAGATAGGGGAGTTAAGGTCGTTAGCGGCGTTAGTGTCGTTAGAGAGAGCCGAGCATATTTGCTCGGCTCTTTTGCAATTGGCCATTGACTTTTTTTGAATAATATAGGAATCGGGCTTTCAGCCCTTAATAGGAGACGCAATTCGGGGGAATTGCTTAATAGGAGTCGCAGTCTGCGACTACTCGATAGGATAGTTTTTGAGCGCAAATCCTATCAAGCCGACTTGTCGGCATCTCCTATCAAGCACCGCAGGTGCGCCTCCTATTCTATCCTATAAAGCGACCATCGGGAGCGACTCCTATCAACCCAATATATCGTGGGTACGAAAATCGTACCCATGTTTGTGTGTGTGGTGTGGTGGGGAGGGCGAGGGGGCTTTGGGAGGTGGCGTTCCTCTCTTTATTAGCTGGGTATCGTTTCCGATACCCACAAGAGTTTACTTCATCCATACTGCCGGGTATGATTTTTAATACCCGTGTTTGCGTGGGCGGTATCTCTCTTGCTACTGGGTATCGTTTTCGATACCCGTGTTGGTAGGTGTCTAATCGTAGGGGTAATTAAATGTATCGCCGAGCAAAATCAATTGCTCGGCGATAGTTGATTTTGTCATTCAGCAGTCGCAGACTGCACTGCCATTCATTGCCATTAAGGGTATAGCCCGAATGCCATTAAATGCCACAACTCAAAAAGTTTTAATTCTTAATTCTCAATTTTTAATTTTTAATTCTTAATTTTGTGCAAGCTAAATTAAGTAGTATGGCAGAGGCAAAGAAGGCATATGTATGTCGTGAGTGCGGTTACGATGCTCCGAAGTGGCTGGGAAAATGCCCTTCGTGCGGACAGTGGAACACTTTTGACGAGTTGGTAGTTGCGAAGAAGGGCTCTTCGGTGGCTGCTGCAGTCACATCTTCGGCAGTTCCAAAGGCAAAGCCGCAACGAGTGCGCGACATAGAATTGGGTACAACCAAGCGCATCGATGTTGGTCAGAGCGAGGTAAATCGCGTTTTAGGCGGAGGTTTAGTTCCAGGTTCAATCATCCTTGTGGGCGGTGAGCCGGGCATCGGAAAGTCTACTCTTGCTCTGCAACTCGCCTTGGCGAACAACGGACTTCGCACGCTCTATGTGTCAGGCGAGGAGTCGGCAGAGCAGATCAAGATGCGAGCCGAGCGACTCGGCATAAACAACGAGGAGTGTGTCATCTACACCGAAACACTGCTCGAGAACATCATCGCACAATGTGAGGCAATCAAGCCCGATATGGTGGTTGTCGATTCGATTCAGACCATCTACACCGACCTAGTCGATGCCTCGGCAGGTAGCGTATCGCAGATTCGCGAGTGCGCCTCTACCCTACTCAAGTATGCCAAGGGCAGCGGTACACCTGTATTTATAATAGGCCACATCACAAAGGAGGGAACAATTGCAGGCCCAAAGATTTTGGAGCATATCGTTGATGTTGTATTGCAGTTCGAGGGCGATGGCAACAACACCTACCGCATCTTACGCGGCATCAAAAACCGCTTTGGTGCGACCTTCGAGATTGGTGTTTTCGAGATGCTCGAGAAGGGTTTGCGCTCGGTAGAGAATCCGTCGGAGGTCCTCCTCTCACATTACGATGAGCCACTCTCGGGCATAGCGGTAGCCGCTACGGTGGATGGCATTCGACCTTATCTGCTTGAGGTACAGGCTTTGGTTAGCCAAGCCGCCTATGGCACCCCTCAGCGCAACGCTACGGGCTACGATTCGCGTCGAATGAATATGTTGCTCGCTATTTTGGAGAAACGAGTGGGATTGAAGATGTTCCAGAAGGATGTATTCCTTAATTTCGCAGGCGGTTTCAAGGTTTCGGACACAGGCCTCGACTTGGCGGTTGTGGCGGCAGTCCTTTCGTCATACTTCGACCGCCCTATCAATGATGGTATAGCCCTTGCAGGCGAAATAGGCCTTTCGGGCGAGGTACGCCCTGCACCACGCACCGAGCAGCGCATCAGCGAGGCTGCACGCCTGGGTTTCAAGAAGATTATCGTTTCGGGGTACGCCTCGTTGCCAACCAAAAAGATCAAGGGAATCGAAGTTGCCCGCATCAACACCGTCGGCGAACTCGCTCGGCACCTCTTCTCGGGACAAGATTTGGAGTAGGAGCCATCAATACCACCAATAAAAACAAAGAGCCTGTCTAACAATTTACTAGACAGGCTCTCTTATGGTATATAACCGACTACTCGTAGCGACCGGCCTTGAGGCGTGCCACCTCGTCGGAGGTGAGGAATCGCCAAGCACCGCGCTTGAGGTTCTTCTTGGTGAGGCCTGCGTAGTACACACGGTCGAGTTTTGTAACCTTGTAACCAAGGTGCTCGAACATACGGCGCACAATACGGTTGCGACCCGAGTGAATCTCTACGCCAACCGACTTCTTATCATCCTTGATATACGAAATCTCATCGAAGAATATATCTCCATCCTCGAGAGTGATACCCTCTGCCAACTGCTCGAAATCGGCACGAGTAAGCGGCTTGTCGAGAGTTACCTCGTAGATCTTCTTCTTGCGCAACGATGGGTGAGTCAACTGACGGGTGATATCGCCATCGTTGGTGAAGAGCAACAATCCCAGCGAGTTCTTATCGAGGCGACCTACAGGATAGATGCGCTCCTTGCAAGCGTTCTGTACAAGCTCCATCACTGTCTTTTCGGCGTGGTCATCCTCGAGGGTTGTAACATAGCCCTTTGGCTTGTTCAAAACGAGGTATACATTCTTCTCGCCCTGCAGACGCTCATCGTTGAACTTAACAACATCGGTAGGCAACACCTTGGTACCGAGTTCGGTTACGATAACGCCATTGACACTTACCAAACCCGCTGCGATAAACTCATCGGCCTCACGACGTGAGCAGAGTCCCGACTGAGCTACAAAGCGGTTCAAGCGAATCTCACCTGTAACCTTGTTAGGATTATATTTTGGATAGCTACGCTCGGCAGTTGGTTTACCCTTGCCTTTGTAGCCCTCGCTCTTGCCCATTGGCTTACGACCACCCTTGAAGCCCTCGCTCTTCTTGAAGCCCTCGCCTCTTCCCTTGAAGGTGCGCTCTGTGCGCTCTGGACGAGCTGCGCCAAATGGTTTGCGTGCCGCTGGCTTCGAACCAAACTGCTTGCGCTCACCGCGCTCACCAACTCGCTTCGGACGGTTATCCTCCGTAAAGTTGGGGTTGAATGATGCACGCTGTGTACGCTCAGGGCGCGACGATGTAGTTCGCTCAGGGCGAGGAGTACGCTCGGTACGAGGTGTACGCTCGGTGCGCAAACGCTTATCCTTGGCAAAACGCGACAATGCCGATGATGAGTCGCTGTTAAAATTCTTCATATTCCTATATATATTGTTCTATTTCTTCGATTTTCGGCTGCAAAGGTAATCTATTTTTTGCAATTCCCACTACCTCAGCACCAAATCCGCAACAAAAAAGCCAAAAACAATCTTTTTTTATCGCACCCATACCACCTTTCGTGCTTGTAAAGTTTGTAGTTGTTCAAAAATATCATAATTTTGTGCTACAAAAAATCAACCATTATATGAAAAGATTGCTAGTATTCACGCTTGTGGTAGCCCTCACCTTCCAATTGTGTTATGGCATCGAACAAACCGTTAGCAAAGATCAAGCTGTATTTAATGTAGACGAGATGCCAAAATTCAAGGGTAAGGATCTTACCTACTTTCGCGCGTGGGTACAACACAACATTAAACGTCCGAAGGTTGTCAAAAAAGATGATATTGCAGGTCGTGTTCTACTCTCTTTCATCGTCGAGCGCGATGGTTCTCTTTCCGACATTAAGGTTATACAATCGGTGAACGAGCATCTCTCCGAAGAGGCCATACGAGTGGTCAAGAGCTCGCCAAAGTGGACTCCCGGAAAGCACCAAGGCGAATTGATGCGAGTAAAATATATTGTACCAATCGATTTTCGCCACGCAAAGCTCAAGCACTATACATTACGACTTAACTCACCCGATGCCACGGTGAACGAAGGTATGGTCACCATTCGACAGAAGACAAAGGCCGACAGCATCGAGATAGATAAGCGACGCAAGGAGTATGCTGAGCAACGAAAGGGCTTCGGCTCGATGATCGACGCATCTGCAACTTTGGGTCTTTTCGGAAAGCCTCGTTTGTGCGGCGGGCTCAGCTATATTGCGGGCTACCGTTTCAACAACCAGCTATTCCTCGGTGGAGGTGTCGGCGTTAACTTCAACTCCAATTTCGGAACGCAGGATTTCAGAACTTACGATGGCATCAAGCGTGTTCCCGGAGGGTCGGTCAACACCCATTTGGTGTCGGTGCCCGTATTTGCCTATTTCCGCGCAAACTTCATCAATCGTCGATGCTCGCCATTCTTTGCCTTGGCGGCTGGCGGAAACTTCACAACCAAGCAAACCGTAATGCTCAATATATGCAATGTACAATGCAGTGTAAACAAGTTCTTTGCAAATCCGCAATTGGGCATAAACATACGTGCCACAACCACACAAAGTGTAAGCATCGCCATAGGCGTCAACAGCTTTGTCACTCCATATTGCACCGAGTACACAGCCTACAATGCAACCTTCAGATATAGAGTCGGTTGTGGATTGGATGCTCACATAGGTTTCACATTCTAAAGTAAGGAACATTATGAAAAATCTTCTACTCTGCATATTATCTTCAACACTGCTTATTGGATGTTCCGATATGACATTCGGCTACGAAAGTGCCGAGGAGTATCTGGCGACAGTTGACCAAAAGTATAAGATATTCTATCAAAGTTCTAACGGAGAGGCGGTCAAGACAAACAGAGTCACCGGAAACATCCGAATGATATCGAATAGTTACGAGTCAGGGCAGGGTGTAATTACATTTAGCCTTCCCGTTACCGAGGTATATTCGGGTATGTTCAGCAACTGCACAAAACTTACAAGCGTAACTCTGCCATATGGCGCAAAGAAGATTAGCGACAACGCATTTAGCGGTTGCACCTACCTAACAGATGTGAATTTACCCGACCAAATATCAGTTCTTGGATATAATGCCTTCAGAGGTTGTATGCGACTTATAGAGATTACACTTCCCCGCTCTATAAAGCAAATTGATGCGATGGCTTTCCAAGAGTGTATCTCTCTCACCGCCATCTACTGCAAAGCCGAAACACCTCCTACGGGTGGAGACAGAATGTTCTTAGGCAACTCTGCAGACCGATACATATATGTTCCTCGAGCATCTGTCGAGCTATACAAGGAGGCACAATATTGGCGAGACTATGCAGAGCGAATAGTCGGGTACGATTTTTAGAATAGGAAAGTTTGACTATCTTTGCGCTGTAATTGCAACAATTTTACTATGGCATACAATCTTTTGAAAGGCAAGCGAGGAGTCATCTTCGGTGCATTGAACGAGCAGTCGATAGCGTGGAAAGTGGCAGAGCGCGCAGTTGAAGAGGGGGCACAAATTGTCCTCACAAACACACCTGTAGCACTTCGCATTGGCGCAGTGAGCAAATTGTCAGAGAGGTGCAACACCATCATCATACCGGCTGATGCCACATCGGTTGAGGATCTTAAAAACTTGGTAGACAAGGCGATGGATCACCTGGGTGGCAAGATAGATTTCGTGCTTCACTCGGTGGGTATGTCGCCCAATATTCGCAAGAATATCCCTTACGAGAAGATAGATTACAACAACTTTTTCAAGACTATAGATATCTCGGCATTATCGTTCCACAAACTCTTGCAGGTACTCTACGAGAAGGATGCAATGGCGGAGTATGGCTCGGTGATTGCCCTATCGTACATCGCAGCTCAGCGAGCAGTAGAGGGCTATTCGGATATGGCCGAAGCAAAGGCTATGTTGGAGAGTATAGCTCGCTCGTTCGGAGCCATATATGGTCGCAAGCGCAAGGTGCGAATAAACACCGTATCGCAGTCGCCAACCCTCACCACTGCAGGTCAAGGCATCGCAGGAATGGCCGATATGTACAACCACACCAACAATCTTTCTCCACTTGGCAACGCCTCGGCAGAGGAGTGTGCAGACTATGTTGTAACCCTATTCTCCGACCTCACGCGTAAAGTTACTATGCAGAACCTCTACCACGATGGAGGCTACTCAACTATGGGAATCTCGGCAGAAGGACTCAAGAAGTAGAGATCACCATCGATACAAAGAGATAGGAGCGAGAATTTCTTGCTCCTATCTCTTTATCTCTTTGTGGTACGCCTCACGGTAGGCTCCGCTTATCAGCGTAATTCTACCGCAATGGGAGTACCCCATCTTCTTCAGTAGTGATTGCATCGCCAGATTATCTCGGTGGGTATCTATTCGAATATCGGCCACACCTCGCTCGGCACACAACTCCTCTACATAGTACAAAATCTCCTTTGCTATACCCTTTCGGCGACACCTGTCCGTCACCGCTATTCGATGCACTACCGCATACGGATTGTTATTCAACCAACCTTTGCCCTCTATTACCGAATAGGTCGGCTCACCATCAAACGACAGCATAAATGTAGCAGAGGTATCTCCGTCTAACTCAACGATATAGTTCTTATTGGATAGAATATCACTTGATATGATATTATCAGTAGGATAGCCATCCTGCCACTGGTCGATATTCTGCTTGGCAAACCAATTTTGAGCATCAGCAACAAGTTCCATAATGTGCCCCAAATCGGACTCCACGCCCTTACGAAAGCGTAAATTCTTGCGAATACCTTTCAGCTGGCGATTGAGCTCCTTCTCGCGACCGCCCGTCACCCTATCGAGCAAAGCGTGAAACTCAGCCGAGTGGTTGTGATGCACAGTATGACAGAGTTCGTGCAGCACGACAAATTCTTGCAGATGGGTAGGCAGAGTCATCAAAAAGAGCGATAGCGAAAGATTATTTTGAGAGGTACAACACCCCCATTTTGAGCGAGTTGCGCGAATTGTTACTCTGCCATAACTAAAGCCATATTGAGCAGCCAAACGCTCGACCATAGCTGGCAATACCCGCTTTGCCTCACGACGCAATGCCTCAATCTGCTCGAGGCTATAATCCACACCCGCCATAGCTCGTTGAGACACCTTATCGCGCATTCGCAACACCCAATCCACCTTTGTCTCAAGAAAGCGCAGAGCCTTCGCAGTCGACACCAGGCGGGGATACGACAAACGCACCTCACCCGATGGTTTTACCGAGAGCGAGATGCGACTTGTAGTCCACCGTTGGCGCAACAATACATCGCCAAGTCGAGGATGTTTGTAGACCTTATCCATCAATTTAGATAAGTAATATCAATACTTTGTTAGCCAATGCGTTGACGCACAACTTCGAAGAGCATAATTGCCGCTGCTGCCGAGACATTCAACGACTCAATTGCTCCAATCATCGGAATGGCCAACTGCTCGTCGCAAAGTTTCAAAACCTCCTTCGAGATACCATTCTCCTCCGAACCCATAACGATAACGGTTGGCTTGGTCAAATCGGCATCGTACATAAGTTTGCGACTATGCTCCGTTGCTGCCACAACTTGGAAGCCCTCGGCTTGCAACGACTTCAAGGTATTGCGAATAGAGCCTACACGCGCTACAGGGATGCGGGTCAATGCACCTGCCGACGAGCGGATAGAGTCAGCATTTACGGGAGCAGAGTTCTTCAACGACGAGATAATTCCGTGAGCACCGGCGCACTCTGCCGAACGGGCTATACCGCCAAAGTTTCGTACATCGGTCACATTGTCGAACATCACAATCAGTGGCGTTTCATCCTCGGGAACACGCTCCAAGATATCCTGCACCTCGACATAGTCGATTGCTGCAATGATAGCTACAACGCCCTGATGGTTGCCACGAGTCATTCTATTCAGCTTCTCGACAGGCACCTCCTGATAGTGACGACGATGACGATAGCAGAGGTCTTTCAAATCGGTCATCAACTGACCCTCAGCACCCTTGCGAATGTAGATTTTCTCAATCTGCTTACCCGACTCGATAGCCTCGGCTACGGGGCGGATACCAAAAACGATATTTTCCATTTTATTGTTGTTCTGTTATTTCCACTTCATAAGAGGCCTTCTCCCACTCGTGCATCAAGTGGTCGTAGCGACTCTTCAACTCATCATATGCCTTGTAGTCATCGGCGTTATACTCGGTAGCGACTGCAAAACGAGCATCATATTCAGCAATTTTCTGCTCCACCTCTGCCAACTGTGCCTCGATCTGCTCGACATTCTTACGCAACTTGCGAAGCAACTTCTCCTGCTCCTTCTTCTGCTCGTACGAGAGTTTACCCGACGAAGGCTCTTGGGAAGCCTCCTTTGCTGTTGCGACAGGTGCTTTGCGCTCAATCTCGTGGAGATTCTCGACCTTACGCTTCTCGAGGAAATAGTAGATACCACCCAGATATTCACGCACTCCCCCATCACGGAATTCGTAGACCTTGTCGACAATACCATCCAAAAATTCACGATCGTGCGACACCACAACCACCGTTCCGTCGAACTTCTGCAAGGCAGTTTTGAGAATATCCTTCGAGCGCATATCCATATGGTTGGTAGGCTCGTCGAGAACCAAGAGATTGTGAGGCTCGAGCATCATACGAGCCATAGCCAAGCGGGATCGCTCACCACCCGACAGCACCTTAACCTTCTTATCTACATCCTCGCCTCGGAATAGGAATGCACCGAGAATATCGCGTAGACGAGTGCGAATATCACCTACAGCTACCCTATCAAGTGTATCGTAGACAGTAAAGTCGCCATTCATCAAGTCGTCCTGATTCTGAGCGTAGTAGCCGATGCTGACATTCGCACCTATCTTGATTTCGCCTTCGCTCTGCTCCAACTCGCCAATCAGCATTCTCGCAAAGGTGGTCTTTCCCTCGCCATTGCGACCTACAAGCGCGATCTTATCGCCCTTATGGATGGTAAACTCCGCACCCGAGAACACTCTGTGCGAGCCAAACGCCTTGCCTACGCCCTTGACATCGGCGACAATCTGGCCCGAGCGTGGCGCAGGTGGGAACTTTATGTTGAGTGTAGCCAAATCCTCCTCTTCGACCTCGATGCGTTCCAACTTATCGAGTTGTTTGATGCGCGACTGCACCTGATTCGACTTTGTCGGCTTGTAGCGGAACTTCTCGATAAACTCCTCGCTCTTTTCGATGAGTCGCTGCTGATTTTGGTATGCTGCCAACTGTTGAGCTCGACGCTCGGCACGCAGCGTTACAAACTGCGAGTAAGGTACTTTGTAGTCGTATATCTTACCCAGCGACAACTCTATCGTGCGAGTGGTGACATTGTCCAAGAAGGCACGGTCGTGCGAAATCAGAAGCACCGCACCATTATAGTTTTTCAGATACTCCTCGAGCCACTGAATCGACTCGATATCGAGGTGATTCGTAGGCTCATCGAGCAGAAATATCGAAGGACGACGCAAAAGCAACTTTGCCAACTCGATACGCATACGCCAACCGCCCGAGAACTCTCGCGTAGGCTTCTCGAACTCATCGCGGCGAAAGCCAAGACCGAGCAGAGTCTTCTCGATGTCGGCATCACGGGTATCTCCTCCGAGGATATGGTAGCGATCGTTTGCATCGTTCAAGCGATGCAACAACTTCTCGTACTCCTCGCTCTCGTAGTCGGTACGCAGGGCAATCTCTGCGGTCAATCGCTCAATCTCCGCCTCCAACGCCAACACCTCTTCGAATGCCTTGGCAGTCTCGGCAATAAGGGTTGTAGTATCGGCAACCTGCATCTGCTGAGGCAAGTAGCCTATCGTGCAATCTGCATTTTTGGTCACAGCACCCGAGGTGGGTTGCTGCAGACCTGCAATAAGTTTCAAAATCGTAGTCTTGCCGGCTCCATTCTTACCAACCAAGCCGATTCGCTCCTTTGGGTTAACGAGGAATGAAATTCCGTCGAAGAGAGTCCAGCCACCAAAACTTACAGTAAGGTTATCTATCGAAATCATTAGAAGTTGCGTTAATTTGTTTGCAAAATTATTTTACAAGCTATTTTGTGACTATTTTCGCTTGCAAATAGAGGCGCATAGCGAGCTATGTAACGAAATTTGCAAGTAAAAAGAGTCGTAAAGAGCATAAAAGAAGATAGTAAATAAATTAAAAACAACTTCTTATGCATTCAAAATTTCACTAATCATATCCGCTGGACTCTCCGCACTAAAGACCGATGAGCCAGCAACAATCACATCCACACCGGCATCGTAGACCTCGCGAGCATTTTTCACCGAGATACCGCCATCAATCTCAATCAAGCAGTTATAGCCCTTTTTGTCAATCTCCTTGCGGAGTGCTCGCACCTTATCGAGCGATTCAGGGATAAACGACTGGCCGCCAAAACCCGGCTCCACGCTCATCACAAGCACCATATCGAGCTCTGCAAGGTAATCAAAAATCGCCTCGGCAGGGGTTGCCGGCTTTATGCTTACGCCCGCCTTTGCTCCTGCTGCGTGAATCTCGGCAATAGTAGCATGAGGATCGGCACAAGCCTCGTGGTGGAAGGTTACATAGTCTGCTCCCGCCTCGACAAAACGACGCACATACTTCTCGGGCTCGACAATCATAAGATGGACATCGAGCACCTTCGGAGTAGCCTTTCGCACGGGCTTCATCACAGGGAAGCCGAACGAGATGTTAGGCACAAAAACACCATCCATAACATCGATATGCACCCACTCCGCAGCGGAGCGATCTACCATTTTGATATCTCGTTCGAGGTTACCAAAGTCTGCCGAAAGAATCGAAGGAGCAACTATTCTCATAAAAGTCTATATTATTCCGCGCAAAGATAGCGAAAAATTAGTTAAAAGTTAAAAGTTAGGAGTCAAAAGTTTCGCCATTTCTTGCGATTTGCGAAATCAGTTGTTAACTTTGTGAAGTTTCTATACTAAACGGATTCAAATCTAAACAATAAGTAATATGAAAAACTTATTTCATTTTTTTGCAGTAGTGATGATAGGATTATTACCTCCTCTCTCACTCTCAGCTCAAACTATTGACGAGCTTAAAACTCGCGCAGCAAATGGCGACGCCAAGGCGCAATACAATTTAGGCGATCGCTACTACAATGGCGAAGGTGTAACCAAAGACTCTGCCGAGGCGGTAAGGTGGTGGCGCAAGGCGGCTGAGCAGGGAGTCGCCGAGGCGCAAGGTATTTTAGGCACGTGCTACTCTTTTGGCTATGGCGTAACCAAAGATGATGCAGAAGCGGTAAAGTGGTTGCGCAAGGCTGCTGAGCAGGGACTCGCCGGGGCGCAAGGCATTTTAGGCGCGTACTACTACTTTGGCTATGGCGTAACCAAGGACTCTGCCGAGGCAGTAAGGTGGTGGCGCAAGGCGGCTGAGCAGGGAGTCGCCGAGGCGCAAGGCAGTTTAGGTATGTGCTACCACAGTGGCGGAGGCGTAACCAAGGACTATGCCGAGGCGGTATGGTGGTATCGCAAGGCGGCAGAGCAGGGACTCGCCGATGCGCAATACAATTTAGGCTTGTGCTACGACAATGGCGAAGGTGTAACCAAAGATGATGCTGAGGCGGTAAAATGGTATCGCAAGGCGGCAGAGCAGGGACTCGCCGATGCGCAATACAATTTAGGCGTACACTACTACAATGGCGAAGGTGTTACTAAAAATGATAATGAGGCCGTAAAGTGGTGTCGCAAGGCGGCAGAGCAGGGACTTGCCGAGGCGCAATACAATTTAGCCTTGTACTACATTAATAGCAAAGACACAACCAAAGATGACGCAGAAGCGGTAAAGTGGTTGCGCAAGGCGGCTGAGCAGGGAGACTCTAAGGCAAAGATAAAGCTCAACGATATGGGTGTAAATTGGTAGTAACAACTTCGCAAAAACTAGAAGCGACCACGCAAATTGCTTTGCGTGGTCGTTTTTTTTGTCATTCAATGCCATTCAGCGAACAAAGTGAGCGATTGTCATTCAATGTTATCTTAGAAAACCAATGGCTAATGGCTAACAGCCACCTTTCACGCAGGTATCGAAAACGATACCCTACAAAAAATAGGCAAAAAGATTGTTGTCTAACTCCGCGAAGCCGACCTTTGAGAAGAGAGAAATGCTGGGTTTATTTTCGGGCAGGATGCAAGCATAGAGAACGTGCAATCCGAGCGACAACGCATAAGAAACCAAAACTTGTAACGCCTCGCTACCCAAGCCTTTACCGCGATTACCTGAATCAAAGATTAAGATTGAGACAAACGCCTTTTTGCCGTCGTATTCGGTAAGGTCGATACAACCCAATCGTTCGCCCTCGTGCGAGCAAATCATCAGTCGCAGTTGCTCGGTTTCGGCAAGTGAATATCGCTGTTGATTTTCGACAAACCGAGCAACATCACCACGGCTGTACTGCTCGTCGTAGACTCCATATTGCGGTTCTGTCGTAGAGTTCTCCCACAAAAGTATAGTGTCGATATCCGAAGAATCGACACTACGCAAAACAATCTTTTCGCCCTCGACGCGAATAGGCTCCATAATCTACAGACCGATAATCATATTACGCATCAACATCGCAGCACCCCAAGCATTAGCATTGGCCCCGAGCTTCGAGACTCGGAATTTGGTATCTTTGTAGACAAGACTCAACGAATACTTATTCGTAGCCGACTTGAGTGGCAACATAATATAGTCGCCCGCAGCAGCGAGGTTTCCTCCGACAATCACACTCTCAGGGTTAAATATATTTATAAGGAAAGCCACCGCCTTACCGACCTTCTCGCCCGCCTCTTCGATAAGTTCGATAGAGAGGTTGTCATCATTTCGAGCAGCGCTGACAATATCATCAATATGAATCTGTTCTCTCGCCTCGTAACGCTTGCGGAGTATGGTATTTGCGCCATTGCGTACCAACTCGTTCATCTTCTCCTCGATGGCAATACCCGACACCTCGGTCTCAAGGCAGCCCTTCTTGCCACAGAAGCATATTTTCTCGTTATCGAAGAATGGAATATGGCCAAACTCACCCGCAAAGCCATTTTTACCATAATAGAGCTTGCCATCGCTGACAATACCGATAGCCACACCCAATCCGAGATGGAGGTAAATCACATTACTCTCCGCCTTCGAGCGCAAGAAATTGTACTCGGCAAAGCAACGAGCTCGGGTATCGTTCTCGAGATGAACTCGCAAACCAACTCGACTCTCCACTATATCGCATAAATTCTCCTCGATAGAGGTAAAGAAGTGGTAGGAGCGACCCTCCAAAGTATTTACTCGACCTACAATGCAGACACCCAGGCCAAGAATCTTCGAGCGATCGAATCCGCACTCATTCAAGAAGCAGACAGCATTTTCGCATATCTGATCGAGACACTGTTCCCTATCGACCAGCTCGAAATCATCAAACACCCGCTCATATACAAGGTTGTTCTGCAAATCGGTAATCACACACGTCATCCTATCACGACCTACGTGCACACCCGCAAAATAGAGTGTAGAACAGGTGAGACCAAAGACATTCGGACGACGACCGCCCTGTGTCTCCACCTTGCCCAAATCCGACACAATATCCTCATCAACCAACTCTTGCACAAGTTTGGTCATTGTAGGGATGCTTATCTTCAACTCCTTAGTGAGTTCTGCAAGTGTCACCTCACCATTTGTCGCCATATAGGCAATTATGTTTCGCTTGATGAGATTGTTCTTGTGAGACAATCCCGAATCCCCTGCTTGATTGTTGAAAAAATCAATTAACGAGCTCATAAACCAATGCTAAATTTTGCTTAACCTATGCAAAGATAATAAAAAAGACGGAATAACATCCGCCTTTGTTAAAAAAATTTCAAAAAATATTTATAATTTTCAAAAAATCGACCTACTTTCAACCATTGCAGTAGGTGAAATCTTGGAAATAAGCCCCTGAAGCACATTGCCCGGACCAAGCTCGACAAACGAAATAATTCCATCCTCCATCATATTTTCGACAATTTGAGTCCAGCGCACCGGAGCAGTCAATTGCGCTATAAGATTCGCCTTTATCTCTTCGGGGGATGTGTGTGGTCTACCGTCAACATTTTGATATATCGGGCAGATAGGTGTCGCAAAGCTTGCAGCCTCGATAGCTTCGGCAAGCTCCTGACGCGCAGGCTCCATCAACGGAGAGTGGAAAGCGCCACCCACAGGCAAGACCAAAGCACGACGAGCACCCGCCTCTTTCAACTTGGCACAAGCCTCGTTTACAGCATCAACCGCACCCGATATGACCAACTGCCCCGGACAGTTATAGTTTGCTGCAACTACCACGCCATCAACACTTTGGCACACTTGTTCGATAGTCTCGTCGGGCAACCTCAGCACAGCCGCCATTGTACCCTGCTCTATCTCACAAGCACGCTGCATTGCAACCGCTCGCTTTGCCACAAGTCGCAAGCCATCCTCGAAGGAGAGCGCCCCCGCCACAACCAATGCCGAGAACTCACCGAGCGAGTGTCCCGCAACCGCCACAGGCTCCACGCCGAGCACCTTGGCAAGTATCACCGAATGGAGGAATACAGCCGGCTGTGTCACCTTTGTCTGCTTCAGCTCGTCAGCTGTGCCTCCGAACATTACATCTGTTATTCTGAAGCCGAGAATCTCATTGGCGCGCTCGAACAGAGCCTTTGCCTCGGCACTATTCTCGTAGAGCTCTCGCCCCATTCCGCTGAACTGAGCTCCTTGACCAGGGAATACATATGCTCTTTTTACCATATCAAAATATATTTTGGACCAAAAACTTTGCAAATATAGTAAAACTATATAACTTTGTACGGTTAAACGCGCACTTTGATTAATTTTTTATCTATATGAGCCAAAACACAAACTTTTTAGCAACAATCATTAGCCTTGCGCTACTCCTTTTTGTTGGTTGCACAGTCACGCCTAACAGCACCACAACAACCAGCAAAGAGAATCTCTTCGAGCTCACACAAGTGGCTCACTCCACCTCGAGTGTCACAATTTCGTGGCCTACCGAGAAGAGTGGCGACTACCGCGTCAAGGTATATGGCGACGAAGCGTTGTCCGATTTGCGTCAGGAGTACACCTTGACAAGCAACGCAAGTGGCATTCTCAACCTCACAGTTCCATTCCTCGACTGCGTCAACACCTACAATATCGTTGTCGAGGACCCCGAGGGCTATACATCGGTACCGCTTGCAGTGGCTCTCGAGGCAAACATCGCACGACGCAATGTTTTGTCGCAAAACTTCGACAATTTGTGTTGGGGTTACGACTACATCAACTCGGCAAACGGAATCCGCCTCGATAATACCATAGAGCAGAAGCTCTCTTCCTACTCGCTCAGCACATTGGCAGACAGCTACGAGGATTGCCACATCGTAACAAAGCCCGAGGAGGAGGGCGGTCAACTCTTCGCCTGCAATGAGGCTCTTCGCGAACTGATGGGACTCAAGGGCTGGAGTGGTTCGAAGGCAAACATCTACATTCGCCCTGGCTACATCAAGCTCGGCAACGCCTACACTACAACCTGCAAATTGGTTTCACCTGCATTCTCGGCACTTGGAAAGAATGAGAGCATATCGGTAGATTTGAGTTTCGATGCCTGCATCTATACAACCTCGCCTAATGGCAGCAACGGAGAGGCTACTGTATCGATCCTCAAAGGCGACGGAACAAAGTTGTGGAGTCAGAATATCAAGCTCGACGAGATTAAAGATAGCCCAAAGTGGAAGAATTTCACTTATAGCATCAGCAACATTACCGCCGACTGCCACTTCGAAATCGAGATTGGCGGACAGACCAAGCAGATCTGCTTCGACAACCTCAAGATTGTTCGCAAACTCGAAATTCCGGATGATTACATCTATGGTTATGTAACCGACAAGAGTACGGGCGAGCCTATCGAGGGTGTTGCTATGAGCGACGGCTTCTCGGTGACACTCACCGACCAAGATGGTTTCTACTCGATGTTGCCTCACCAGGACTGCTACTACGTATTCTATTCATTGCCTTCGGAGTACAAAATCACAATCGGTGGTAATGGACTTCCAAAGTTCTTCACCCGCTACTCTGCAGATGTTCGCGAGTACAGCTTCACATTGCGCAAGCTCGAAAACGGTCCGGAGGAGAAGTTTGCACTCTTCGGACTCGGCGACCCTCAGGTATCATCCAAGACAAAGCTCGGCCGATTCAAGAAGGAGGCTGTACCTGCCATTGCCGAGCACGCCAAGTCGTTGGGTATTCCTTGCTACGGTATCACCTTGGGCGATATCATCTCCAACTCAAGCGGCTCTAACTCGGAGGCTTTCCGCGAGGAGATGCGCAGTGCTATGAACTACAAGACTATTGGTTTGCCGGTATATCAGGTAATGGGTAACCACGATGCCAACTACTACGATGCCGAGAGCCCTGTCGAGGCAGATTCACACAGTAGCGACTGGAATATCAAGGCGCAGCGTGAGTTCGAGCGCGTATATGGTCCTATCAACTACTCGTTCAACCGAGGCAACATTCACATCGTGGGTATGCGTGACATCAAATACACCTCGCAGACCTCGATGGCAAGCTATCAAGCAGGCTTCCTCGACACACAATACGAGTGGCTCAAGCAAGACCTCGCAGTTGTACCAAAGACGATGACCGTAGTTTTGTGCGTTCACATCCAACTGCACGGTTTAAGAACAAGCTCACAGAACTTCACAGGCGATGTTCACGCCCTACTCAATCAGTTCCAAGAGGCTCACATCATCTCGGGACACACCCACATCAACCGCAACGAGGAGCCAACCTCGAAGATTAAGGTCTACGAGCACAATGTGGGTACCGTGTGCGGTACTTGGTGGGCATCTACCGTATGTGGTGATGGTACACCAAACGGATTCTCGGTATTTATCGGCGAGGGCACAGGCTTCTCGGAGTGGTACTATATGGGCTACAACGAAGGTATGAACACTCGCGACTACCAGATGCGACTATACCGTGGCAACGCAATCACCGGAGCCAAGACTGACGATAACAAGAATGGCGTGGAGGGTTACTACTCATTCAACTTTGGCGAGGATGTAGTGCTTGCAAATGTCTTCAACGCCGACTCGAAGTGGAAGATTTCGGTCTACGAGGATGGCGAGTACTCGGGAGATATGAAGAAGATCTCCGACACCTCGGCTTCATACACATCAGAGATGGTAGGAAGCTACACCTTCGAGGATCCTCGTCGCATCAAGGACAAAGTGGTTGCAGCAAACGATATGTGGGTTGTCGGATACCATATGGGCGTTTTAGACAGATATAGCACAAAGGACAAGAAGCCGAGCAATGGTAGCTGGAGTGGCAACACCCATATGTATCAGTACAAACTCAAGAACAAGAACGCCAAAGTTAAGGTTGTAGCAATAGACCGTTTTGGACATCGTTACGAGTCGGATAAATTCGTCGATTATCGCGACAATAAGATGGCTGCAAACCCTTAATAGATGATCTTTTGTCGATGAGGTATAGATTACTGCTTGTGGTGTGCGTGTTGATGTGGACTATGGCCTGCACCAACAACGAAGACCACACCCAGACAGAGGAGAATGAGACGCTCTCCTTGCGTGTGACTATACCAAATTACAAGGATATCTATGGCGGCCTCTACCCCATTGCGTGGAACGAGAACGACTGCATATCGGTCAATGGAGTGCTGTCGCAAGGCATCAAGATCAACGAAAAAGCGGCAAATTGTGCGACATTTTGTTTTGAAGAAACGGAGTTGAGCGCACCCTACAAGATAAGTACCCCTGCCTCCATCGAGAGTGGCATTGTGCAATTCTCGCCGGAGCAGGTGATTGCAGATATCGAGACTTTCCCTCAAGGGCTACCTTTGTGTGGCTATAGCCAAGAGGGAGGTTGCGACATAACAATGAGCCACCTCGCAAGTGTGATATGTCTAAATATCACATCGACTAAAGGCGGCATCGTTCTTAACAGTATTAGATTAGAGTCGGAAGAGTCTGTTTCGGGCAAGTTTGAGTTCGATTACAAGGGGGCCTCACTGTCGCCGACCAACCAAACCTCAAAGAGTGCGACATACCGCTTTGCAGATGGATATTCGCTTTCGGAGGGTGACAGCAACTTGATCTACCTTGTAGTTCCAGCCACAAAGCTTGGCGACTGCACCTTCACTCTCTACGCCTCAAGTGGCTCACATATGACGCTCGAGTGGCAAGATATCAACGCACAAGCGGGCAGAGTTATCGGTTCGAAGCAGATCTCGTTTATCGAGGATGGCTACGCACTGTTGGAGGGGATGAATAGAGAGGATGACACCATCATACAACGCTACCCCACCATTACGGGCTATGTGCTTGATAGTGAAGGTAACCCTATCGAAGGAGTTTCGGTTAGCGATGGTTTCTCGGTAGTGGCAACCGACAGCGAAGGCTACTACTCAATCAAGATTGTACAAGATGCTTGGTATATCTACATCTCTGTTCCGTCCGAGTACAAGATTCCTATCAATGAAGATGGTCAACCTTGCTTCTTCAAGCGTTACCCGTCGCAAACAAGCCGTTACAACTTCACCCTCGAGCGAATAGAAGGTGGCAAGGAGAGCGAGTTTATGCTATTCGCATTTGCCGATCCGCAAACGGGCAAGTTGTCGAGCGTAAATCGTTTCTCAAAACAGGTTGCACCCGAGGTTAAGAGATACTCCGCATCGCTTGGCGTGCCTTGTTATGGTATCACCCTTGGCGATGTGATCTCGATGGGATCGAGCGACATTTCGCAAACGGTACTACCCGCAATGCGCGAGGCTATGCACGCCGAGAGGATGGGTATGCCCGTTTTCCAGATTATGGGCAACCACGACAACTGCTTTATGAGCGCAACGCGCCCCGTTGAAGGCAGAACTATTCGCGACATCAACCTCAATATTCAGCGAATGTTCGAGGAGGCATTCGGACCTATCAACTACTCGTTCGACCGAGGCGATGCTCATATTGTGGGTATGCGGAATGTGCAGTGGAAATCGGGCGAAAGTTGTGCCACCGAGAACACCTCCACCGCATTCACAAAGGAGCAGTACGATTGGTTAGTGGCGGATTTGGCTCGAGTACCAAAGGATAAGGTGGTGATATTGTGTGTTCACGTACCACTCTTCAACAGTGGAAAATTGGGTGATGGAAGTTTCCGCCAAGAGGTCCTGACATTGCTCGACGAATTTGCCGAAGCGCACATATTGTCGGGACACCTCCACTACCAGCGCAACTACGACCACACCGCAGTGAGCAGTTCGACGCACAAGATTTACGAGCACGCCCAAGCAGCAGTAAATGGTGCAAGCTGGACAAGCAACATCAATGGCGATGGCGTACCGAACGGATATGGAGTCTACCATTTCAGCGGCAACACCATCAAGGACTGGTACTACAAAGGCTACGCTAAGGGGATGGACAAGCGAGAACAACAGATAAGGCTCTATCGCGGCAATGCCATTACGGGAGCGGCCATCACGGGCTCAAACAAAGAGGGCACAAAGGGCTACTACCAATTTGGCTACAACGAGGAGACGCTCCTGGCAAATGTCTACAACTCCGACACACAATGGAAGGTAGAGGTCTACGAAGATGGCGTATACTCGGGTGATATGACGAGTTTGGCGGCATACCATTGGGATGTAGCCTACGACCAGCTCATAGGCAACTACACCTACGACGATCCTAAACGACCACCCGTGGGTGCAGAGTGTGGTCGCGACTTCTGGGCTGTGGGAGTATTGTGTGGATACCTTGGCACTAACAGTGGCGGACTCTACTACAAGCACTGCTACCAGATGTGGAAGTATAAGCTTAAAAACAGACACGCTACAATCGAGGTTAGAGCCATAGACCGCAAAGGCAACATCTACACCGAGAACAAGATAACCGAGGGTGATGATTTTGCAATTGCCCTCTACAACGAAAATGACTATTAAACACACATTATAACTCTTAAAAGACAAAATGAAAAGATTTTTTATTCTATTAATTGCCACCGTAGCACTCGCACTGAATGTGCAAGCGCAGGATGTCATTCGCGTACTCGCCATTGGCAATAGCTTCTCCGAAGATGTTGTCGAGCAGCACGTTCACGAGTTGGGCAAGGCACAGGGAACAACCATCGTGGTGGGCAATCTCTACATTGGAGGTTGCAGCATCCAGAAGCACCTCGGCAATTTGCGCTCAGGCAAAAAGGCCTACCGCTATCGCAAGGTAGACGAAAATGGCAAGAAGACAACGACACGCAAGGTCTCAATGCACCACGGTCTTGCCGACGAGGAGTGGGACTACATTATGGTACAGCAGGTGAGCGGATTCGGTGGTGTGTATGCATCATTCGAGCGCTTCTTACCCGAGTATATGCAACTGCTACGCAAGGAGGTATCGAGCAAAACCAAGTTCCTCATTATGCAGACTTGGGCATATCAGGGCAACTCGGAACACGCAAGCTTCTCGATCTACAACTACGACCAAAAGGCGATGTACAAGGCGGTGACCAAGTGCTATATGAAGGTGTTCAAGGATAAGCGCTATGGCTTCCACGCGCTTGTTCCAAATGGCACCGCCATTCAGAATGGTCGCACCTACTTTGGCGACACACTCACTCGCGATGGTTTCCACCTCGACAAGCGCGTAGGTCGCTATCTCGGAGCTTGTACTATGTGCGAGGTGCTGCTCGGTAAGTCGGTTGTAGGCAATAGCTACCACCCTGCTACTATTACCAATGAGGAGGCTCTGGCAGCACAAAAGGCGGCACACGCAGCAGTAGTAAAGCCAGGCAAAGTAACAAAGATTAAGTAACTAACAAACACAGATAATTATGGGAAACAAAATCAATGACCCAATTGCAAGATTGATGGGATTGCGCTACAAGTCGCATCCTTGGCACGGTATCGAGGTGGGCGAAAAGGCTCCCGAGGTGATCACCGCATTTATCGAGATTGTCCCAACCGACACCGTAAAGTACGAACTCGACAAGGTGAGCGGCTATCTCAAGATTGACCGACCACAAAAGTACTCGAATGTCATACCCGCCCTCTATGGCTTTGTTCCGCAGAGCTTCTGCGGCGAGAGCGTTGCACAATACTGTATGCAACAGAGCGGACGCACCGAGATTGTTGGTGATGGCGATCCACTCGACATCTGCGTATTGACCGAGCGTGATATCGCACACGGTGACATCATTGTAAATGTAAAGCCAATCGGCGGATTCCGTATGTTGGATGGCAACGAGGCCGACGACAAGATTATCGCAGTATTGCGACACGATGTGACCTACAGTGGCTACAACGACATCTCGGAGTTGCCAAAGGGCATTATCAACCGCCTGAAGCACTACTTCCTCACCTACAAGGATATGCCGGACTCGGAGTCACAGAAGAAGGTTGAGATCACCCACGTCTTTGGTCGCGAGGAGGCCTACGAAGTAATCACTCGCTCGTTGGAGGACTACAAGAACCACTTCAACGGTCTGGACGAGATTTTGCGCCACGTTTAATTCTTTCAGATTATGTCAGTTGAAAGCAAAGTAAGAGCAGTGACCACACTGCGACTCAAAGAGATGAAGGATAGGGGCGAGAAGATTTCGATGCTCACATCCTACGACTATTCGATGGCAAAAATTGTCGACAAGGCTGGCGTAGATGTTATCCTCGTTGGCGACTCTGCAGCAAATGTAATGGCTGGATGGGAGACTACCCTACCTATCTCTCTCGACCAGATGATCTACCACGCATCGTCAGTTGTGCGTGCCGTAGAGCGTGCATTGGTTGTGTGCGATATGCCATTCGGAACATACCAGAGCGACTCGCAGGCTGCGCTCGACTCGGCTATCCGCATTATGAAGGAGACGGGTGCCGACTCCGTAAAGATGGAGGGTGGCGAGGAGATTCTCGACTCGGTGAGGCGTATCTTGGCCGCAGGTATTCCTGTTATGGGCCACCTCGGACTAACGCCACAATCTATCCATAAGTTCGGCACATATAGCGTGCGTGCCAAGGAGGAGGCCGAGGCTGAGAAGCTTATTCGCGATGCCAAGTTATTGGAGGAGGCAGGATGCTTTGCTATTGTGTTGGAGAAGATTCCAGCGGCATTAGCAGAGCGAGTATCGAGGGAGCTGTCGATCCCAACAATCGGTATCGGTGCAGGCGGTGCTTGCGATGGTCAGGTGCTTGTGGTGCACGATATGCTCGGCATCAACAAGGGCTTTTCGCCACGCTTCCTGCGTCGCTATGCCGATCTCTACACCATTATGACCGAGGCAATCTCGCACTATGTAGAGGATGTCAAGTCGTGCGACTTCCCTAACGAGAAGGAGCAGTACTAATAACCCGTTAACACACTCAAAAATATGCCGAACAGAAGATTTCTGTTCGGCATATTTTGAGTTGGACAAGAATAGAGATATAGTCTTTACCTCATTTTCTCGATTGCACCCTTGAGGCTTCTCACCAAGCGTTGCTCATAATCCGCTGCACTATACTCGATATCGGTGTTATCATCGCTCGCCTCATCTCTTGCGCTAATCGCACCATACCGCTTGGTCAAGCAGTGAAAAACATACTTTTGATGGCGCAAATTACCGGCTGT
The DNA here is from genome assembly GCA_017505725.1 of Alistipes sp. Lineage (GTDB taxonomy): Bacteria > Bacteroidota > Bacteroidia > Bacteroidales > Rikenellaceae > Alistipes. The sequence goes on along the minus strand of JAFVOR010000027.1, from coordinate 6,903 downwards.
TGAGACCACAACATCGCCAACTCTTGCCGGCAATTTCCTCTGCGCATCAATTTGAATCTGCTCACCTCCACTCCGAAGTATGGCCCTGGAGACACCACCCCCATCGATACCTCTGTATCATCAGAGCTAACAATAACATCAGCTGAAGAGTTGAGTATATTTCCGAAAATGATGCTTACTTTCGAGTTATTAAACTTGTATTCGCGTGGTTGCATTTTGTATCTTATTAAATATTAACTACAAGCTCGTTCTCTTACCTCATACACTCGTTTAGCACATTGGCCAAGCGGTAGGCGGCGCGATGATATTGCTGAATGGTTAAATTGCGATGTTTGAGCAAGAAGTTGCGGTCGAGCTTATCGTTTGGTTTTATCCAATCGTAGATCACACGACAATCCTTTGCGGTCTCGAGTGCCCAATCCTCAACTGTACCCTCGCAAATCCTGGCCTGACGCTTTGGCGAAAGGTTGTCGAGTTTTGAGCGGAACTTCTCGTGATCCTCGTTGTACTCGGGATAGAGCGCAAGAATCGAAAGCCCATCCCAAACCTTATGGTTGGTAGTTGGCTCGCCCTCATACTCCACTTTGAAGAGATCCCAACGATACTTCACGCCCGGTTTGCGAAAGCAATCGGGAAACTCGGTATAGTAGATATGGCAAGGACAATGCATATCCTCGACCATATGAATCACACACTTGAGATTAACAACTACAGCCGAATCTGTGAGGTTGCGGTGATTCTTCAAGTTTTCGATGCAGACCTTGAGGTTTGGTAACAAATCGCCATCATTGTTGTAGGCACGCTTGTCGCTCAACTGCAACTTCTCGTCTACCGTAATCATATGCCACGCGAGCGTATGCGCCCACGCCATATAATATTGGTGTTGTGGATGTTTCTTGTCGCGGACAGGTTTGCGTATCTGATCCATCCATCGGCAATGGTCAATCATCGACGATCCTAGATACTTCTCGACCTTTGCTTTCACATCCTTATCAAGGTGCTGCTCTGCGGTATAAGTGATAAAGTCGTGAGCCCAGCCACCCCACGCCGACACGCTCTGAACACAGAGAAGCATCTGTACAAGTATGGCCGAGATAAGTAGCTTTTTCATAGCCTTTTACACTCTATTATTTGAAGCACTCATTGAGGATGTGAGCCAAGCGATACGATGCACGCAGACACTGCTGCTTCGACAACTTCTGATGCTCAAGGAGAAACTCTCGGTCGATCTTGCAGTTAGGCTCGAGAATATCATAGATATAGCGGCAATCCTTCGCATTTTGCAACACCCACTCCTCTATTGTACCCTTACACATCTTGGCGCGCTTCTTTGGCGACATCGTGTCGAGAGCTACGCGGAACTTCTCGTAGTCAGGACCATACTCCGGCCAAATCTGACGAATCGAAAGGCCATCCCATACTCGGTGCGAGGTGGTCTTCTTGCCATTGTAGTATACGCGCATCTGGTCGTGGCGACGCACCTTCTTACCCTCAGGTGTAGTGTGCGAGAAGCAGTCATCAAACTCAGTGTAGAAGATGTGGCAAGGACAGTGCATATCACCAACCATATGCACGATACATTTGATGTTGATCATCACTGCCGAATCGGTCAGGTTTCGATAGTTCTTCAGATTCTCGACACAATTAACAAGGTTTGGATAGAGGTTGCCATCACCCTTTGGCGAACGCTTGTCACTGATAGCGAACTTCTTCTTGCCTACGCGGTCAACGGTGCACATATGCCACCACGAAGTCTGCTCCCATCCAGGGATGTGTTTCTTCTTCCAAACAGGCACCTGATCCATCCACGAAGCGTGGTTGTAGATAGGCGAGCCGAGATACTTCTCAGTTGCCGCCTTTGCTTCGGGAGTCAGGTGCGACTCAGCGATAATTGCAATAAGTTTATGGGCCCATCCACCCCACGCAAAACTCTCCTGTACCGAGAAGAGAGACACCGCAAATGAAATCAAAACAAACTTTTTCATATTCAATTATTTAAGGTTAATTATTTGAAGCATTCGTTGAGTACATACGCAAGACGACAACCAGCCTTCAGACACTGTTTCTGAGTCATCTTGCTATGTGAGAGAATAAAGTCACGATCGAGGTGATCACCCGCCTTTACATTATTGTAGACAGGGCGACAACTTTTGGCCGAATCGTAGACCCAATCGTCGATACCACCCTTGCAAATCTTCGCCTTCTGCTTGGCCGATGCCTTACCAAACTTCTCGGCAAAGAACTTGTAGTCCTTGCTATGCTCCGGGTAGATTTGGGTGATACCTACCCCATCCCAGAACGAGTGATATGTCATCTTCTTGTCGTTGAAATAGACAGGTATTCTATCGCGTGCAGGAGTGCGCTTGCCACTTGCATCCTTCTCGCCAGGGAAACAGTCGGGAAACTCCAAATAGTAGATATGAGTAGGACAGTGCATATCGCCCATCATATGTACCACGCACTTGAGGTTAACCACCACAGCCGAATCGGTAAGGTTGCGGTAGTTTTTGAGATTGTCGATACACATCTTGAGCGCTGGCACAAGTTTACCACTACCCTTCGGAGTGGTTTTCAAGGATACTCGATAATTTTCGTCAACAACCAAGGTATGCCACACCGAAGTAAGTTCCCAGCCTGGAATATGACCCTTGTGCTTTTTGGTCCACGATGCAGTGCGATCCATCCACAAAGCGACTTCAGGAAGCGAAGCGTTGAGATACTTTTTGGTTGCGGATTTAGCCTCGGGAGTGAGGTTTTGCTCTGCAATCTCGGCTATTGCGCGATGGCCCAATACGCCCCACGCCTCAGCCTCGTACACACACAGCATCAAGGCACAAATAGATATCAAAAGTAGTTTTTTCATCTTATAGTACAGATTGGTTATTCTTTTTTTTACAATTTACAAAGTTACAACATTTGAAATAAATAGCAAAATCAATAGGGCAAAATAACATCAAGAGCGTAAAATATATCGAAAAGAGAGCAATCTATCGCTCATATTTTTCATTTCTAAATAAAAGCACTATATTTGCATCGTTATTTGATGCACACACAAGAGACATACACTATGTAACTATAGTGGTGCTACTCGTATAACCATTGGTCATTCGACCAGTGAGAAATCGCAAAATTGATATTATGGAAGATTTGATTGCTATTCAAAGCAAGAGTATTGCCGAGTTACGCGAAATTGCGAAGGTGCTTGGCATTACCGAAGAGAAATTATCTAAGAAGGAGCTTATTGCGCGGATTGCGGCTATAGGCGAAGCCAGTCAGACCGAGGGAGAGTCTGTGGCAGAACCTACTACCGAGCCTGCACCACAGAAGCGCAAGCGAGCTCGCATAGGCGCCATCAAGGTCAAGGCCATCAAGAAGGCATCAGAGGATAACACCACGCAACAAGCCGAGGTAGTTGCCGAGGTCGCATCAAACAGCGAAGCAACCGCACCCGCAACCGAGGAGCCAAAGCAGGAGGAGACAGTCGCGCCACAACCAAAGAAGCGTGGTCGCAAGCCAAAGGTTGCAGTTGTAGAGACTCCAGCGGCAGAGGCTACCGAAAATGAGGAGCAAGAGATGGAGACCGACAAACCAATCACCAAGGACGACTTCACAGCCGAGGTTGTAGGCGAGGGTGTATTGGAGCTCATACCAGATGGCTATGGATTTCTTCGTTCTGCCGACTACAACTACCTCAACTCGCCCGATGACATTTATGTCTCGCCTTCGCAGATCAAGCACTTCGGACTCAAAGGCGGCGACACCGTAACGGGAATCATCCGCCCACCAAAGGAGGGTGAAAAATATTTCCCATTGGTACGAGTTCTCAAAATAAATGGCCTCGAGCCAGATTTAGTTCGTGACCGAGTTCAATTCGAATATCTGACACCTCTTTTCCCAAGCGAGAAATTCATCCTTACAGGCGCAGGACACAACTCGACAACAAATCGCATCGTAGACCTCTTCTCGCCTATCGGTAAGGGCCAGCGTGCGCTAATCGTGGCTCAACCAAAGACGGGTAAGACAATGATTCTTCAGAGCCTTGCCAATGCCATCGCTGACAACCACCCCGAGGTATATATGATTGTACTCCTCATCGATGAGCGACCAGAGGAGGTTACCGAGATGGCACGCCACGTCAAGGCCGAGGTTGTGTCGTCGACCTTCGACGAGCAGGCTTCTCGCCACGTCAAGGTTGCCGAGATGGTTCTCGAGAAGGCAAAACGAATGGTCGAGTGCGGTCACGATGTAGTGATTCTGCTCGATTCGATCACTCGCTTGGCTCGTGCCTACAACTCCGTTCAGCCCGCATCGGGTAAGGTACTCTCGGGTGGTGTCGATGCCAACGCCCTGCACAAGCCGAAGCGCTTCTTCGGTGCAGCACGAAACACCGAGGAGAAGGGCTCGCTTACAATCATCGCAACAGCCCTCATCGAGACAGGCTCAAAGATGGACGAGGTTATCTTCGAGGAGTTCAAGGGTACGGGCAATATGGAGCTTCAGCTCGATCGTCGCATCGCCAACAAGCGCATATTCCCTGCTGTTGATGTCGTTGCTTCGAGTACCCGTCGCGAGGATTTGCTCCTATCACGCGAGGTTATGCAGCGCACCTGGATACTCCGCAAGTACCTCTCGGATATGACCCCTGTCGAGGCAATGGAGTTCCTCGAGAAGCAGATGACACTCACACAAAGCAACGCCGAGTTCCTCGCTACTATGAATCAATAGAATGCAGAATTAGATATGAAGAGATTTCTAATTGCAATATTCGCACTCAGCACCACCCTATCATCATTTGGTTGGGGACAGAAGGGACACGACGTGGTAGCATATATCGCCGAGTGCAACCTCTCGCCCGAGGTCTACCAGAAGGTTGTCAAGAAGCTGAACAACCACTCGTTGGTCTACTACGCCAATTGGCTCGACAACGCAAGCTACACCGACCAATATCGCTACACCAAGACCTGGCACTACGCCAACGTAGACGAGGGCTTCACCTACGACACAATGCCCAAGAACGAAAAGGGGGATGTCGTAACCGCTATCAACCTCTGCATTGCCGAGATTAAAGGCGGAAAGTTGACAGCTGAGCAGGAGAGCGCACGCTTGAAGATGCTCATTCACCTCGTGGGCGATGTTCACTGCCCTATGCACGCAGGTCATCTGAGCGACAGAGGCGGTAACGAAGTTATCGTAAAATTCTTCAACAAGGATATCAAGTTGCACAAACTTTGGGATACGGAGTTGGTCGAAGCGGCCCACAAGTGGAGCTACACCGAGTGGGAGCAGCAGCTCAACCGCTATTGCAGCGAGGAGCAGAAGGCACAACTTGCGAAGGGCTCTGCCAAAGATTGGCTCGATCAAAGCCACGCAATAGCGACTGAGATCTACAAGGTTTCACCCGAGAAAGGCAAGCTCTACTACGATTACATCACCTACTACGCGCCCGTAATCGAGAAGCAGTTGCTCTCGGGAGGTTTGCGATTGGCAAAGATACTCAACGAGCTTTACGATTAGGGTCGTTAGAGGCGTTAGAGAAATTAGAGAAATTAGAGAAAAATTAGAAATAAAAATAACCCTAAAATCGGAGGTGATTGAGGAAATTTTGTGCGTTACGCAGTGACGGAAAACACAGCATAGTAAACCTATGTGAGTATTTGCGGCGCAAGTAAGGTGCAAAATTTACCAATCAGAACGATTTTCAAACAAAGAGGTAGAAACTTATGGCATTACAATGTGGTATTGTAGGATTACCAAATGTTGGTAAATCGACACTTTTCAACTGTTTGTCGAACGCAAAGGCGCAGTCGGCAAACTTCCCTTTCTGTACTATCGAGCCAAATGTCGGCATCATCACCGTACCCGATGAGCGACTTATCAAGTTGGCAGAGATCGACAACCCAAAGCGCGTCATCCCAACAACTATCGAAATCGTTGATATCGCAGGTCTTGTGAAGGGTGCATCGCGAGGCGAAGGTCTTGGAAATAAGTTCCTTGCAAACATCCGCAACACCAATGCAATAATCCACGTTTTGCGTTGTTTCGATAACGATAACATTACCCACGTAGACGGATCTATCGATCCTGTTCGTGACAAAGGTATCATCGACACCGAGTTGCAACTCAAAGACCTCGAGACAATCGAGAATCGCATCGCAAAGGTTGCAAAGCAGGCTCAGACAGGCGGCGACAAACTCGCAAAGCGTCAGTACGACATCCTCATTCGCTACAAGGAGGTTTTGGAGCAGGGTTTGTGTGCTCGCACACTCGAGCTCGACAAGGAGGAGCGCAAAGCAGTAAGTGACCTTAACCTCTTGACCGACAAGCCTGTACTCTATGTCTGCAATGTTGATGAGTCAAGCGCAGTATCGGGCAATGCTCACACCGAGGCTGTCAAGGCGGCTATCGCAAACGAGAATGCCGAGATGCTTATCGTAGCAGCCGCAACCGAGGCTGATATTGCCGATCTCGAGACCTACGAGGAGCGTCAGATGTTCTTGGAGGATATGGGATTGGAGGAGTCGGGTGTAAATCGCTTGATCAAGGCGGCTTACCGCTTGCTCGAGCTCGAGACATTCTTCACCACAGGTGCTGACGAGTCGCGTGCCTGGACCTACCGCAAGGGCACCAAGGCTCCGCAGGCAGCAGGTGTCATCCACACCGACTTCGAGAAGGGATTTATTCGTGCCGAGGTCATTAAGTATGCTGATTATGTAGCACTTGGCTCGGAGAAGGCTTGCCGCGATGCAGGAAAGATTGGCATCGAAGGTAAGGAATATGTTGTAGAAGACGGTGACATAATGCACTTCCTATTCAATGTCTAGCGCATTGAATAGGAGTGCAACATATGCTGACCCACCCCTAAATCCCCGCCTCGGGCAGGGACTTGGGCGCCAATGGCGAAAT
>JAFVOR010000026.1 GCA_017505725.1 Alistipes sp. | reverse complement strand
TACTTTTCAATGTCTAGCGCATTGAATAGGAGTGCAACATATGCTGACCCACCCCTAAATCCCCGCCTCGGGCAGGGACTTGGGCGCCAATGGCGAAATACTTTTCAATGTCTAGCGCATTGAATAGGAAGTGCAACATATGCTGACCCACCCCTAAATCCCCGCCTCGGGCAGGGACTTGGGCGCCAATGGCGAAATACTTTTCAATGTCTAGCGCATTGAATAAGAGGGCAACCAACAAGGGTAAGAATATCTCCAAAGAATAGCAGAAGATATTCTTTTTGTAATAGATTTCGCTTTTTATAAACAAAAATTTATAAATTTGCGAGGTTTTACTGAACAGAATTTATAACTCAAACGTATGATAACACTCTCTACCTACAACCTCTTTCTGACGATAATGTCGGTTACCGCATTGGTAGTATTTATCGCGCTCTTCTTTGTCAAGGCGGGATATGGCTACCTCTACAACCCTAAATTCGGATTCCCCATTCCGAACAAAATTGCGTGGGTTATAATGGAGGCTCCCGTATTTATCGCAATGTGGGTACTTTGGTATCTTGGCGGTATGACCACCGAGCTTGCGCCGATGGTACTCTTCTCGATTATCCAGATTCACTACTTCCAGCGTTCGTTCATCTTCCCGATGTTGCTGCGCGGAAATTCGAAGATGCCTATATCGATTATGCTTATGGGCGCAACCTTCAACACCCTGAACGCCTTGATGCAGGGCGGATGGTTGTTCTACATCGTTCCAACCTATTTCCCTGATTACTATGCAGATTGGTTCAGCAAGCCATACATCTACATTGGTGTTGCAGTGTGGTTATTCGGTTTCATCACCAATCTCCACTCCGACTACATCATACGTCACTTGCGCAAGCCGGGCGACAGAAAGCACTACATTCCACGAGGTGGTATGTTCCGCTATGTCTCGTCGGCCAACTACTTTGGCGAGTTTATGGAGTGGGTGGGCTATGCCATCGCTTCGTGGTCGGTAGCAGGAGCCGTATTTGCGTGGTGGACATTCGCAAACCTCGGCCCTCGTGCCAACGACTTGTACAAGCGTTACGAGGAGGAGTTTGGCGAGGAGTTCTCATCGCTCAAGCGTAAGCGCATCATACCTTTTATATATTAAGCAAAAACTAACACAACAAAAATATGGCAAAGGATCTCAAAGAGTCGAAGCTCTTTACCCCTTATCAAATGGGTCCCGTTACTCTTCGCAACCGTACAATTCGTTCGGCTGCATTCGAGTCGATGGGCAAGGATTTCGGTCCTACACAGAAGTTAAAGGATTACCACGTCAGTGTAGCTAAGGGTGGTGTAGGTATGACTACACTCGCTTATGCATCAATCAACCGTAGCGGCGTATCGTTCAACTCGCAGTTGTGGTTGCGCGACGAGATTGTTCCCGGGTTGAAGGATATCACCGATGCAATTCACGCCGAGGGTGCAGCCGCTGGTATTCAGATTGGACACTGCGGAAATATGACACACTGGTCGACCGCAGGTAGTTTCCCTGTATCGGCATCGCACGGTTTCAACCTCTACTCCCCTACCTTCCACCGTCGAATGACACACGAGGAGATTCGCCAGACCGCAAAGGATTTCGGAAAGGCTGTGTTGACCGCTCACGAGGCAGGTTTCGACAGCGTGGAGGTACACGCAGGTCACGGTTACCTTATCTCGCAGTTCCTCTCGCCTTGGACCAACCGTCGTCGCGACGAGTTTGGTGGCTCGCTCGAAAATCGTATGCGCTTTATGAAGATGTGTTTGGAAGAGGTTATGGAGGCTGCCTACAAGACCAACACCGCAGTGCTCGTTAAGCACAATATGGAGGATGGTTTCAAGAGTGGTATTCAGATTCCTGAGAGCATCGAAATTGCAAAGGAGATTGAGAAGTTCAATGTAAATGGTATTGTCCTCACCTCGGGCTTTGTTTCGCGTGCGCCGATGGCAGTTATGCGTGGTCGCATCCCAACAAAGACTATGAGTTACTATATGGGCTGGAACGAGTGGTTGCAGAAGATTGTAGTCGACCTGTTCGGCAAGTGGATGATCAAGGATTACAAGTTCGAGGAGTGCTTCTTCTTGGAGAACGCCAAGAAGTTCCGCGAGGCATTGAAGGGTCCGCTCGTTTATGTGGGTGGTATCGTTTCGCGCGAGGGTATCGAGAAGGTGCTCGACGCCGGCTTCGAGATGGTACAGATGGCTCGTTGCTTGATTAACGACCCTGCATTCGTGAACAAGATGAAGGAGGGCGACCTCTCGACTCGTTCGGGTTGCGACCACCGCGACTACTGCATTGCCCGTATGTACTCGAAGGATATGCAGTGTTGCCACAATTGCAAGGAGCATATCCCAGAGAAGGTTTGGAAGGAACTCGCAAAGATCGACTAAAAATGTGCAGAAATTTAGGTAGAATAGAGCGAGGTTCAAAGCTTGCTTTGGTAACGGGTGCTTCAACGGGTATTGGTCGTCAATATGCCGAGCAGTTGGCTGAACTCGGATACAACCTTATTATCGTAAGTCGCACCGAGTCGGCATTGCAGACTGTAGCTACAGAGATTGAGGAGAAGCATCAGGTAAAGGTCTTAGTCAAAGCTATGGATCTGGCAGTTGAAGGCGGCGCAGAGGCCCTTTTTGAGTGGTGCAAGACCGAGGGTCATATCGTTGATGTACTTATCAACAACGCAGGAATGTTCTCGTTCTGCGATATGGTAAACACCCCTGTCGAGCGAGTAAAGCGCACTATCACTCTCCACGACATCACCTACACCGTTCTTTGCCAGCTCTTTGGCAAGGATATGGCGGAGCGAGGTGGCGGCTACATCCTCAATATGTCGTCGTTCTCGGTGTGGATGCCATTCCCGGGTTTGGCCCTCTATAGCGCATCGAAGGCCTACACCAAGTCATTCTCTGTTGCATTTGCCAAGGAGATGCGCGAGAAGAATGTGTGGGTTACGGCAGTTTGCCCTGCAGGTATTGCAACAGACCTCTACGGATTGACCAAAAAGTGGCAAGGCATCGGTTTGAAGTGGCACGCGCTCTCATCGCCAGCATTCTGCGCTCGTCGCGGCTTGCGTTCGTTGTGGCGCAAGAAGAAGTGCATCGTACCCGATTGGTGGTGCAAGGCGTTTATTCCAATCTGCGAATTGCTACCACGATTCGCACTCAACTGGCTTCGACGCTTCACGATGAAGTGGCAGAAATAAAACAAAAAAACGACATTGCGATGTCGTTTTTTTGTTATACCTATTTTATTATATCATTTTTTACATAAATTTGCAAGAGATTTGATAGAGCATTCCAAGATCCTCTCCATAGGTCACCTATAGAGGGGGGGGGGGTATTTGATTGATATACAACATATTGCAAAACTAATTAACTATAAAAAAATGAAAAATCCAACCAAACTATTGTTAGTAGTTGTTGCGCTGTTTGCCTATTCGTGCACAACAGTGACTACCGACGACCTTGGCATTGAACCGGGTGGCGGCAAAGCAACAACTATCGAGCTCTCACTCGAGAGTTCACGAACTCAGCTCGGAGTAAAGGGTGAGGACATCTACCCACTTTATTGGAGCGAGGGAGATCAAATCTCTGTCAACGGAGTTGCTTCGAGCGCACTCACCGCAGAGGTGGCAGGTAGCGCAAAGGCCACATTCTCCGTTGCAGGTGAGTTGCAGACTCCATACTGCATTGCCTACCCTGCTGCAACCAATGGCAAGGTTCTCTTTGCAGAGAATCAGAGACACACAAGCAACACCACATTCGGCAATGGTGTATCAACAATGTACGCCATAAGCGAGGATGGTATTGGCGCAGAGTTACACCACTTGACAGGTGTATTGAAGGTGGGCATAACGGGCTCAGCTACTCTTTCGTATGCCCAAATTTCTACAATCGACCGCAAGGCTATCGCAGGAGAGTTTGATTTCGACTTCGCAAATGGCGTGGCTACTGCAACAGAGACATCTAAGCCAACCATTAACTACTCGTTTGGTGAGGGCGTAGCACTCTCGAACAATCCTACATTCATCCACGTAGCAGTTCCGGCAGGTGAGTACAGCGAGCTTTATGTAACCTTGTACGACAAAGAGGGCGGCGTAATGTATGCAACTGTCAAGGCCGACGACACCAAGCCATTGACAGCGGGCAATGTACGAGAGTTCTCTTCAAGCATCACTTACGCAGCAACTGACAATGTATTCGTCATCAAAGACAAAGCATCGTTGAAGGCATTTGCCGAGCAGGCTGCAAACTTAACAAAGGATGTCCTCTTCGTGGCCGATGTTGATATGACAGATGAGGCTTGGACACCAATCGAGGGCTATGAGGGTGCAATCAATGGTAATGGCTATGCCATCAAGGGTTTGACCGCACCACTATTCAACACAACCAGCGCAACTATTAAGGGTTTGCACTTGCGCGATTTGAACATCTCTGTTGAGTCGGGCGAAGCAATCGGAACATTCGCAAACACCTATAACGGAGCACTTATTATGCACTGCTCGACAAGTGGTAAGTTAACCGTTACAAATCTTGCAGTATCGGGCGCTGTCGGCGGTTTCTTCGGCAAGACGGGCACCACAGCACTCGCTCGCAACATCGAGAACTGCAAAAACGATTGCGACATTAAGGTCACAGGAAGCAGCACGGGTACCGACATCTCGGGTATCGGCGGTTTCGTAGGTATTGCAGCAAGTAATACCGGCAAGTTAACTTTGAGCAACAACAAGAATACTGCCACCATCTCTGCAGATGGAACTATGGCGGCACGCACTTCGTTTGCCGGTTTTATCGGTTTTGTCGACTTGGTACCTATCTATATCAACGATTGCCACAACAGCGGAGCCATCAATGTCAACTACACTACCTCCGCAGATGTTAACGCAGGTGGTATTTGGGGCCGCTTGTATCGTTCGACCGCAGACTATCACGCGGTAGTTACAGATTGTTCAAACTCAGGAGCAATCAACATCGCAACCAGCACAACCGGTGATTTGGCTATTGGTGGATGCTTCGGTGTATTCTATTTCGGCTCGAGCAAAATCGCAACACAGACATTCGATAACTGCGACAACTCGGGAGCCATTACTATCGGTGGAGAAGCCGCAGCAACCGCATATATTGGAGGTTTGGTTGGTTATGGAGTTGGCTTCCCTGAAATCAAGAATTGTGACAACTTTGCTAGTGGCGAAATTAACTACGCCCCTACAACCACCACCGAAAATATCTTCCTTGCAGGATTGAGCGGTTACTATCGTCACCACATACAAAGCGTAGATTATAGCTCAACCTTCACCGACTGCAACAACTACGCAGACATCAAGGCTAACAAAGGCTGCGCGGGATATTATGGTTGCGGCGGTATCATCGGCTATTTCTATTCGAACACTCCATACAGCGTTGGTTTCTACAATGTAAACAACTATGGTTCGGTCATCATTAGCGGAGCAGCTGAAGGTGGCGCATCGAATGTATATATGGGCGGTTTGGTCGCAATGGCAGTCAAAGGCTTCGCAGATGTAAATGCCGCATCCGTAGTAACCTTCTCGAATTGCCATAGCCACTCTACCGAGCAGCGTCCAAGCGTGTTAAAAGTGACAAATGGCGACTACGGAGGTGTGTATGCCGCAGGTATATTTGGATATAGTTATCCCCGCATAAAAGTTGAGAACTGCTCAAACAGCCAACCATTGGTCATTGATGCCAACAAGATTGGCAGCACAGCCATAGGTCCTATGTGCGGCAAACTCGTACACCAGGGTGCGCAGCTCACCTCTATTGTCAAGAACTTCTCGAACACAGCCGACTATACCATCACGCCTAAAACAATGGCTAATGTCGTTGTTTCGATGTTCTTAGGTTACTTCAACCACAGTGGAGATCAACAGAAGATGTATATGGAGGCTGATAATGTGACAAATAGCGGAGATTTGAATGTGAGCGGAGGTTCAACATCTGCTTGCTACTATGGTGGTTTCTGCGGTTATGCTCGTTTGGGTAGAACACGACTTACAATGACAAACTCGACCAATAGCGGAGATCTTAATATTGGTGGTACCATAGCAGGCAACCTCTTGGTGGGTGGATTGATTGGTACCCACACCGCAACACAGATATTCACAAATGTTGTAAACGAGGGTGATATAAACATTGATGCTACATCGACCTCCACTGCAACTGCTGCCGACGAGCTTCCAAATTTTATGATTGGAGGTATTATAGGTAACCATTTGGGTAGTCAGACCTCGAATAATTGCTACAACAGGGGAAATATCACCTTTACGGGTAGCACCAAGGGTAAAGTGTATGTTGGAGGTCATATCGCATATCAGAACGCAACGCTCGCAATGACCGATTCGGGCAATACGGGTAACATATCTGTTGGTACTGATGCAAAGAGTGCATCAGCATCTATTCTCTACCTCGGAGGAGTTTCAGGAGCTCAAGCTGTGGACAAGACGTGCACTCTAAATGGAGATATCGTCAACACGGGCGACATCTCGGTCATAAACTCTACCATTACAGACGATAAAAATTCATATGTGGGTGGAATCTTCGGTCTTCCGGTCTACTCCGTCGATGGCGCGACCTGCTACAGCAAGATAAAAGTGGCTGGCTTGAGCAATGTTGGTATGATTTTTGGCACACCACGCGACACTGCCGAGAATGGCATCAGAGCCAAGAATTGCAAGATTGGCGGTGCAACCTTCGCATACAATGAAGAAGAGGATGAGTATGTGGAGAAAACTTTAACTGCAAGCAATTTCTACAACTACATCTACGCAAAAGGTGAAGATACCGATTGGACAGGTACCGACAACCACGACGGTTGCACATTCCTCTCGACTAGGCCGACACTGTAATAACCTCAAAAACAGATTTACGACTATGAAAAACTATTTAAGACCAGAGATTCATATTCTCACCATCGTAGCCGAAAGGGGTTATGGCGACAGCATAGGCCTTCCGGGCTTCGGATCGGAACAAGACGAACTTGTATATTAAAAGAATTGCGAGGCTTTCGGGCCTCGCAATTTTCTTTCGCTATATTGGGAGCTAAAAGTTCTCGAATTTATAGATTGTCTTCTCGTGGTAATGCTCGCCTTTGTGCAACATAATTGATGGGAAGTGAGGATTATTCACCGCATCGACATAACCTTGGCACTCGATAGCGACACCTGCATAATTTGCATAGCGACCTCCCGAAAGTGTCTCAGGACAATTTATCGACAGCTTATTTCCCGTATAGACCATACAGCCCGCTTGGGTGGTTAAGAATCGCACAGCACGACCACTCTTCCTATCGCGCAGAACACCCATCTCCTTCAACTCACCTTTCTGCCAACTATCGAGTGGAAAATAGTGTCCATATCCACCCTTCTTGTCGATATTTTGGAACGAAGTAGAGATCTCGTCACGGAATCTGCGCCACGAGGTAAAATCGAGCGGAGTATCAACAATATCGAGAATCTCACCCGTAGGTATGTGGTCGATAGCCATCTCCAACGATTTCGATGCGTGTAGCAATAATTCGTGGTCGAGGACATCGCCCGACGACTCACCCGAAAGATTCCAATAGGCGTGGTTTGTAAGCATAAAAGGGGTTGTTCCATCGCTATCTGCATCATAGGTGAATATCAATTCGTTATCCTCGGTCAGCGAATACTTCACTTTAACATCTACAGCACTTGGATAATTTTGGTCACCATCGGGTGAATGGAGCGTAAAGAGCACTCCATCTTCCTCGATTTGTGATTGCCACACAAGATTTGAGTAGCCTCCTGTACCGCCGTGCAGATGGTTATCGAGGTTATTAATCTCGAGCTGATAGACCTTTCCCTCAACCTCCAAGTGTCCGCGCTTTATACGGTTGGCTACACGACCTACCGTTTTACCGCAGGTGGCAGTATCACCTATGTAATCTACACCATTGGCATATCCAAGCAGTACCTCATCCGACTCGCCATTGCGATCGGCAAAGCGCACACCACAAATGGATGCCCCGACATTGGTAAGGCGCACCTCTGTGCCTTGCGAATTTATCATCGTGTATTGCAGAATCTGCTCGCCCGAGGCATCTGTGCCCCAATCTTTTACGGTAATCATTGTAGAGTTGTTTAGAATGTGTTTCGTCTTGTGATTCGGAAGTCGCACTTGATCTTCTCGAGGTTACGCGAAATGACCATCTCGGCAGCCAACTTTCCCATCTGCGCAAAGTCTGTCGAGACGGTTGTCAGACCACCAAGTATCACCTCACTTAGATAGGAGTCGTTGTAAGATATAATACCTATATCACTACCTATCGCCAGGCCCGAAGCCTTGGCATAACGAGCAATCTCAACCAAGCCAAAGCCGAGTTGACCATTGAGGAGGAGATAGACACCACCCTTCTTCAACATCTCGGCATTAATCTCGTAGTGAAATTCAACATCGATGTTCTTATCCGTCGAGAATCGCTCAACACCTGCCGTAATAAGCGAGCCGTAGAGGCTGTTAGAGAGTGTAACAACGTGCAACTTATCGTACTTTCGCAGATCGTTCAACGCCTCGCTCAGTCCGCCATAGATATCGTTTGCCATATCTTGATAGACCGCGCCATAATGACCCTGCAACGAGCGCATCCAGTGGTCGAGCATTATCAACTTGCGATTAGGTATGCGCTTCAGAGCCTTCAATGCTCGCGCCTGCATAACCGGATCGAGCGGCAAGTGAGGCGTTACGATGTAGTAGTCGTAACGATCGAGAGCGTTGTCGATAAACTCTTCGAATGTAGAGATATCCTGATTGTAGATATACATTGTCATCTCGGCTCTATCTCCGATTCTTTCAGCAAAGGCATCGTACAAGACCTGCTTGTATTGGCTCAACTTGTCGAAAAGCACAAAGATTCTCAATCTGCGACTTTCGCGCCACTGGGTAACGAAAAAACCTTTGCCGTGCAACGACTCGACCAGACCTCGCTCTCGCAAGATTGAATAGACCTTCTTGACAGTCTCCTTTGATATGTCGAGCATCGTGGAGAGTTCACTCATCGATGGCAAACAATCGCCCTCTCTGAGCTCTCCGTTATCAATCTTACGCTCAATTTCGCTTATCAACTGTTTGTAAATTGGCGTATGCGCATTAACATTTATGTTAAACATATTGAACAATGTTATTTTTTTCTCGAAAAATCGCCCTTATTTTCTCTTTTTTTGTTATATTTGCACCACAGTAGACCTAATTGGTTGCAAATTGCCAACACAAAATTACAAAATAAAATCTAAAAAAATGACTTCAACTCAAAGAAAACAAGGATTTCTTCCTTCTAAATGGGAGGTAACCGCCCTTATCTGGGTGGCATACTTCCTCAACCAGGCCGACCGCCAGGTATTTAATGTGGTATTACCACAGATTCGCGATGGTCTCGGACTCACCGACAGCGATATGGGACTTATCGCTACTGCATTTAACCTCTTCTACGCAGTATTGGTGCCACTTGGTGGTATTATCGGCGATCGCTACAGCCGCAAGTGGATTCTCACCCTCTGCATCCTCTTCTGGAGCGTGGCGACAATGTTTACCGGCTGGGCAACAGGCCTCATCTCGCTCATCATCCTCCGCTCGGTAGCTACAGGTGGTGGCGAGGCTCTCTTTGGTCCTAACTATAACGCTCTCCTCTCGGAGTATCACAGCGACACTCGCTCAACCGCAATGTCGATTGTTCAGACCGCATACTACATCGGTGTTATTGCCAGCGGATTCCTGGCAGGTAAGATTGCCGACATCTGGGGCTGGGAGTACGCATTCATCGTATTTGGTGCCGTAGGAATCGTTCACGCAATCATAATGATGATCCGTCTCAAGGATAAGCGTGATGTCAAGGCTGAGCGTGAAGCAAAAGGTAAGTCAAATCTTCTCCGCGATCTCTTCGACGGATTCACCGTTATCTTCCGCACCCCTACTGCAGCGGTTGTAACTATCGGTTTCGCAGGTCTTATCTTCGTATTGACAGGTTATTTGACTTGGATGCCAACCTATTTGCAGGAGGCTCCTTTCAATATGACATCGGCAGAGGCCGGTTGGCACTCGATGTTCTACACCCACTTTGCAGCATTCTTCGGAGTACTCATCGCGGGCAAATTGTCTGACTTTGTTGGCGCAAAGGGCAAGCCTGCTTGGCGTACCGCAATGCAGGGTCTCGGTCTGATTGTTGCAGCGCCTTGCATCTACTATATGGGCCATTCGGCATCGACAGCAATCATATTTGGCGCACTCGCAATCTTCGGCTTTGCCCGTGCATTCTTCGATGCGAACACATATGTGGTACTCTACGATGTTATCCCTACAAAATTCCACTCTTCGGCTTCGGGCGTGATGATTATGATCGGCTTCGGCACAGGAGCCTTGGCACCATACATCCTCGGTCTTATCAAGGAGGCTTCGGGTCTCTCGCTCGGATTCACCATTCTTGCTACAATCTGGCTTGTTTGCGGCTTGATTATGATTGTGGGCGGTAAAATATTCTACAAAAAGGACATCTTAAAACTTCAAAACAATGAAAAATAGTGAAAAAACACGCAAGGCGAAAGCGGGCTTATTGCTTATAGCTTCGCCACGATTCAAGGATCTCGGTGTAGGTTGCGAGCACGGAACATACGGTGACCGCAAGGAGATCGCAATCAAGGATATTCAGGAGCGTCTTTCGTTCCTCGACGTATCGTTCCCAGGTATTGTCTACACTCGCGAGGATGCCGAGAAGGCTATGTCGTTGTTCTACAACGAGAAGGTCGACTTCGTTATCGCAGAGTTCCTCTCTTGGTCGGAGGATTTCGCGTGGATTCGCTTCTTGCGCGATATGCCTGAGATTCCGATGATCTTCGTAAATGTAGCAAAGGAGAAGATGGCCTTCTACGACACATTGGAGGAGGATGACTTCATCGAGTACCTCTGCTCGGGCACATTGGTAGGCTCGTTGGAGGCAAGTGGCTCTGTGCAGCGTGTACCACGCAAGAATGTAAAGGTTGTGATGGGCTCACGCGACGAGGTTAACGAGCAGATCAAGAAGTATGCTGCTGCAGCCCGTGTTCGCGCCCTCTTGCGCAACTCGACACTCGGTCTGTTGGCTGCCTATAACGAGGCTATGTGGTCTACATATATGGATCCATACGATATGTTCACCAAGCTCGGTCCTGAAATTCGTTTCTTGGCATACTCGGACTATGGCAACGCCATCGAGGCTATCCCTGCCGAGGAGTTGAAGGGCTACTGCGACAAGTTGACCACAAACTACAAGATGATGGACGATGTTGCCTACGACAAGTTCGAGGCTTCGGTTGCGGCATCTATCGGTCTAAAGGATATGGCCAAGGAGTATGATGTCGACATTATGGTATTCAACGATATCGACACCGCAATGTTCCGCTTGGTGGGTCTCCGTGCAGGTTTCTACCACCCTTGGTTCAACGAGAACAGCTCGGTACTTGTACCAGAGGCAGATATGGGCGCAGGTATTATGACCTACATCCTGAAGTTGCTCTCGGGTAAGCACGTAAACTTCATCGAGCCATTCCACATCGAGAATGAGTTCGGTACATTTGCAGGTGGACACGCAGGTCCGAACGACCACAACGATCCTGAGTGGCAGAAGAATGTTGTTATCGCACGCGATGTTCGATTCGCAAAGAGCAAGTGGAAGCACGCAGGCGCTCCATTCGCTTGGTATCGTATGTCGGAGGGTCGCAAGACTATGGCACAGTTGGTTGAGTGCGACGGCAAGTACAAGATGGTCTGCACAATGGTTGAGTCGTTGCCAGGCGAGCACATCCTTGCGACCTACTCACACACCATATTCCGCCCAGATGTACCTGTAAAGCGTCTCTTCGAGGAGATTCTCAAGGTGGGCACCACACAACACTTCGCAGTTGTTGATGGCGACTACCGCGAGGAGTTGGCACTCTTGTGCGAGATGATGGGCATCGAGTTCCACGATATTCGATAAATCAGATATTTTCTATTGTTTAACTTAAATAAATTAAAGGTAAAATGAGTTTTATGTATAACCCGTACCCGTTTGACGACCCACGCGCTGTCAATCGTCCGGTACTCGAAGCAAAGACCAAAGCAGCCGTAACCGTCGGCACTCTCAAAGCTGCAGTTCGCCTTGCAACCGACTTGGCTGCACAGCTCAAGGCTGAGCCTGGCAAGAATATCGTTCTCGGCTGGGAGGGCTACACCACCGCCGACTTCACAAAGATGTTGAACCTTCTCACCCAGCAGCTCGAGTTGCGCGGTGTAGAGGTTGAGCGCTACGACTTCGCACAGGTACTCAAGAGCGAGGAGGAGATCAACGCTATGATCGATCCACAGCTCGAGTGGGACAAGAAGAAGGACCCTACCCTTCTCTATGGCCGCATCTACCACGGTGGCTACAAGGGCGTATTCGATCCTGCAAAGTTGGAGGCATACAAACAGCAGGTTGCTGATTGGAAGGCTCCAGCCGAGAATGGCAAGGTAGTTATCGTATATGGCTCAGGTGTTCTCGTAGAGGAGTTGCGCTCATTGTACGACTCGAAGTTCTACTTCGATGTTACTCCAAAGGAGTCTATCCTTCGTATCCGTCGTGGTGCATACATCAACCTCGGTCAGTCGAAGCCACAGCCTACAAACCAGATTATCCGTCGTTGCTACTACTTCGACTTTGAGATGGCAGTAACCTTGCGTGGCGAGTTGCTCTCGAAGCGCGAGATCGATTGGTATGTTGGTAACGACAACCTCGACGCTATGCAGTTGATGCCTATCGAGGCATTGAACGACATCCTCGAGACTATGGTTAAGTATCCATTCCGTTGTAAGCCTGTATACTTGGAGGGCGTATGGGGTGGCTCGTATGTAAAGAAGTTGCGTAACCTTCCAAAGGAGATGCGTAACTGCGCTTGGGTATTCGACCTTATCCCGATGGAGGTAAGTATCGTTATCGAGGCCGATGGCGAGAAGTTGGAGTTCCCATTCAACTCATTCGTTCAGCACGATGGTGTTGCGATGTGCGGTGCCGAGTCGATCAAGAAGTTCGGCTTGTACTTCCCTGTTCGCTTCAACTACGACGATTCGTACCACTCGACAGGTAATATGTCAATCCAGTGCCACTCGGGCGCACAATACAACAAGGAGAACTTCGACGAGCTTGGTCGTCAGGACGAGAGCTACTATGTAGTGGTTACAGGTCACGGTGCAAAGACATTCATCGGCTTCAACGATGATGCTGACGCAGAGCAGTTTATCAAGGATATCAAGTTGGCAGACACCGAGTACAAGGAGGTTGACTATATGAAGTACGTAAACTACGAGGAGTCGAAGCCAGGTTTGCAGGTAATGCTTCCTGCAGGTACTATCCACTCTTCGGGTCGTAACCAGGTTATCCTCGAGATTGGTTCGTTGACTATCGGTTCGTACACCTACAAGTTGTACGACTACCTCCGTCCAGACCTCGATGGCAAACCACGTCCAATCCACACTTGGCACGGTGAGCGCGTATTGGATTTCAGCCGCCGCACAAGCGCTATTCACGGTACTATCGTACACGAGCCACGCCTTGTTCGCAAAGGCGAGGGTTGGGCCGAGTATATCGTAGGTGAGTGCGAGGAGCTCTACTTCTCGTTGCGTCGCTTGGAGTTCGAGAAGAGCATCGAGGACAAGACCAACGGTAAGTTCGTGGTATTGACTTTGGTTGATGGCGACAAGATTCGCATCCGCTCGAAGGCCAACCCAGAGTACTACTTCGATGCAGAGTTTATGGATATGACCGTTGTACCTGCAGCTATGGGCGAGTTCGTAGTTGAGAACCTCGGTGCAGAGCCTATCTGCGTCCACAAGACCACCCTCAAGGAGGGCTTCGAGAATGAATAACAGATGTTTTCTCCTTCTCGATGTGGGAGGTACATTCGTAAAATCGGTGGTAGCAACTCTTCAAGGAGAGTTGCTTACCTACACCGAGTCGTCGGTGCCGATTAACTCGAATGGCTCACGCGAGGAGATTGAGCACTCGTTTGCTACAGTAGTTGCCAATGGCCGCACAATGGCGGAGTACAATGGCTACCTCTTGGCGGGTGTAGGCATCGCATTCCCAGGTCCATTCGACTACAACACGGGCATTTCGTATATGAAGCACAAGTTTGCTGCATTAAACGAGGTGTCGGTCAAGGATTTCTTCCATAGTCTGTTGGACATTGGCGAGGATATGCCTGTAGTATTTATGCACGATGTCACCGCCGCAGTTCGTGGCGAGATGGAGTTTGGTGCAGCCAAAGGATTCAAGAATGTGGCAGTTGTAACTCTTGGCACAGGTTTGGGCTTCGCACACACCCAGAATGGCGAGATTCAGTACTCGGCAATGGGTTCTCCGCTGGTTTCGATATACAACCGTCCATATCGTGATGGTGTGCTTGAGGATTATGCCTCGAAACGAGGTTTCCTCCGTTCCTACTCGGAGGTTATCGGTGAGGAACTCCCTGCGAACATCACTGTTGCTATGATTGGCGGAATGTGTGCCGAGGGCAACGAGCAGGCTTTGCAGTCATTCTACAATGTAGGCGAGATACTTGCAACCGAGTTGAAACCACTGCTCGAAGAGCACAAGATTGAGTGTTTGTTGTTCGGTGGACAGATTTCGCGCTCATTCCGTTTCTTTGAGCCTGCACTAGCCAAACTGAATGATGAGGTTTCATCGTTATCTCACATCTCGGCAATG
This sequence comes from Alistipes sp., assembly GCA_017505725.1. Lineage (GTDB taxonomy): Bacteria > Bacteroidota > Bacteroidia > Bacteroidales > Rikenellaceae > Alistipes. Next base: position 11,493 of record JAFVOR010000026.1, on the reverse strand, counting down.
GACCACCTCTCGACGGCTGCAGCACGAGGTCTATTGAGCAAACTTCGCGAAGAGTTAGGCTTCTAAAACGAGAATATAACAAAATCAAAGGGACTCCGCAGAGTCCCTTTGATTTTGTATCAACATCGACTATTTGTCGATAGCGATGTGAATCTTTGGATGCTTGTCGCCAACGGTCCACATATTATCCACAGTAAACTCAGGTTTGTAGAACTCACCTGTATTCTTGTCGCGCGAGATGTTAATATGGAGCGACTGGAATGGGTTGAGTACATAGACCAACTTGCCACGACGAAGGATGAACGGAATCGAGCAGGTGTTAGTCAGCTGGAAACCACGATGACCCTTCTTCTCGTTGACTGCAATGACCTTGCAATCCACAGCCTCGTTGATAAACTCCTTCAACCAAACCTCCTCACCAATGAGGTTATTAGCCGAGTAGCCGATAGTGCGACGCTTCAAAAGAGCCTCCTTGATAGCCTTCTCGGTGCACTCTTTTGCGAGAATAAAGGTCATTGTACGGAATATGCCGCAATCACGCGACCACACCTGCGAAGATGGGCGGTGAACATCGGTGCTTGCCGAGATGAACAACTTCTCATCTACGCAACGGTCAACCATCTTTGGATAGAGAGTTGTGCCGTTGGCAACCTCGATACCATCTACCCAGCCCTCGCCATAGATACGAACCTGCTCTTCGCTCTTGTCCATAGTAGGACGACGCCATCCCGGGTGGTTGTGGATGATGATACCACCCTGCTCCTTCACACGACGGAAGCTCTCGAAAAGATCCTCGTGGCAGATTGCATTGATATCCTTCAAGAAGAGTGCATTGTACTCACCTACGATGTTTGGACGACGCCAAATCTCGGTACCACGAATAGCAAGGATTGGAATCTCCTCCTTTTCGATGTAGCTGAGAGCCTCCTCGTAACCGGCATTTAGGTTAGAGAGCATAGGAGCCTTCTTATCTTTCTTGTTGCCTGCTCCCGCATTGGCATAGACAAATGGCTTGCCATCCTTGCTATATGGCTGGAGAGCCTTCAACATAAACTTCTCGTAGGTACGAATCTCGAGGTGGTCGGTGATAGCAATCACATCCAGTCCATCGTACCAAGCCTCACGCATACGCTCACGAGGGGTAACCTCACCGTCCGAATAGATTGTGTGCACGTGGAAATCGCCCTTGTAGATGTTATAGCCCTTCACCTGAGGCAAGATAATCTCGGTGCGGGGAACTCGCTTGTCATAAAGACGAATACCCGTCTTACCCATCACAGGGGTCTGCACCACCTGTGCAGTTGCAGCAGCTGCACCAAAGGCAACCATCGCTAAGATAAAAAAGAGTTTTTTCATAGTTTTAATAATTATAGGTGTTAATTTGATTACAAAGATAAGAAAACTTTGGGATATTTGTTATAATTCGCTAAATTTGTAGCATAAAATTATGAGTATCATACATTACAATCCCGATATAACAGCCTGTTTCACAGGGCATCGCACCTACGATGGCGGTCGCAACGATGAGTTACGCACCGCCATATGCAGACTCTACTCTATGGGCTACCGTTATTTCTTGTGCGGTATGGCTATGGGATTCGATCTCGAAGCCGCCGAGATGGTCATCTCGCTGCGGAACAGACTTCCGTTGGCAGAGGTTATAGCCATAGTGCCATTCCAAGGTATGGAGGAGCGTTTCCCAGCCGAACAACGCGCAAAGTACGCAAGAGTAATTGCCGAGGCAGACGAGGTGATCACACTCGCCACTCAATACGCCCCCGGAGTCTACACCCAGCGCAACAACTTTATGGTAAAAAATTCGTCAGCTGTAATCACCTATTTTACAGGCGAAAAGGGAGGCACTGCCTACACCATTCATCAGGCAGTAAAACACCTATGTTATATACAAAACATCTACAACGACCCACAACTGCAATTCACATTCTGAGGAGATCACAATAACGCTTTTTGCAGTCAGTGGTACAATTTATCATTTAGGGATGTAAATTATCCAATTCACCCCTTTGGATTTTGATATATAAATATTTATATTTAACTTTGTCAAATACAAGAGTTTTTGGTAAAAATCAAACTAAATGTTACAACCTATGAAAAAAATTCTATCTCTACTATTGGTGAGCGGAGCAATCTTGATGGCTTCGTGTACCACCGATGCTACAAAGGACATCGGAGTCGATGCAGTGGGCAAGAATTTGACCACCATTACACTCTCGCTCGAGCAGTCGCGTACCCAGCTCGGTGAGAAGGCTGGCGAGTTGTACCCACTCCTCTGGAGCGAGGGCGACCAGATTTCGATCAATGGCGTAGCTTCGACTGCTCTTAGCGCAAGCGAGGCCGGTGCGGCAAGTGCAACCTTCTCGGTTGCTGGCTCGTTGCAGAAGCCTTACTGCATCGCATACCCTGCAGCTGCGGCAGGACAGGTGCTCTTTGCTGACAAGCAGGCTCACGCAAGCAACACAACCTTCGGCTCAGGCGTATCAACAATGTATGCCTATACCGAGGATGGCTTGGGTGTTCAGCTCAACCACCTCACAGGTGTTTTGAAGATTGGCGTTGTCGGCTCTGCTAAGTTGGTATTGGCGCAGATTTCGACCGTTGACCGCAAGCCTATTGCTGGTGCTTTCGATTTCGACTTTGAGAAGGGCGAGGCTACTGCAACAGCATCGTCGAAGGAGCTTATCGAGTATTCGTTTGGTGAGGGCGTTCAGCTCTCGAGCGAGCCTACCTACATTCACGCAGTGGTACCTGCCGGTGAGTACGACGAGTTGTATGTGACTCTCTACGACGAAGAGGGTGGCGTGATGTATGCAACCGTTAAGGCAAACGAGGAGAAACCATTGGCAGCAGGCAAGGTGCGTGAGTTCTCTACCAACATCAACTACGCTGCTACCACATCGGTATTTGTAGTTCGCGATGTTGCTTCGTTGAAGTCCTTTGCCGAGCAGGCTGCAACATTGGAGAAGGATGTCCTCTTTGTTGCTGATGTCGATTTGACAGGCGAGGCTTGGACACCAATCGAGGGTTATGCAGGCACCATCAATGGTAACGGTTATGCCATCAAGGGTTTGACCGCTCCGTTGTTCGGTACCACAAACGCTTCTATCAAGGGATTGCATCTTCGCGATGTAGCCATCGTTACCAATGATGACCCTATTTCGGCGGCGTTGGCTCGTACAGTAACCGCTAACGAAACCACAATCCCGGAGATTTCGCACTGCTCGGTAAGCGGTAGCTTGATAGTTGAGAACCCAACATTTGCGGCGGCTGGTGCCAATTCTGGCAATGAGTTGGTTTACGCAGGTTTGATTGCACGCTCGTTTGGTGCAAAGGTTGATAACTGCGTTAATAATGTCTCTGTCACTATCAACAACCTTACCAAGCCTGGCGATACTGCTTCGATTTATGGCTTCTATGCTGGTGTAGTAGGTTGGTCGGTCGAGCACACTCGTGCCGATTCATCGAAAATCTTCAACGATATCACAAACTGCGTAAACAACGGTGCAATTCTCCTTCAGGATGAGTCTGTGCCAGATGGAGTAACTACTCGTGCAGCCTATATCGGTGGTATCGTATCTCGTTCGGGCGATGCTAATGAGGCTAAATTGTCGGGTAACACCAACAATGGTACAATCACCGTAACATCGCCCACCCTCAACAGCGGAGGTCGCTCGATAGTGGGTGGCATCATCGCTCGTGGTCGCCACTTCTCGGAGTTCAACAACAATGTGAATAGCGCGAATGGTAAGATTACTATCGGCCCTATAACAAATGTCTATCTGGGTGGTATTATCGGTTATAGCAATAATGTTGCAGGAGAGTTCCTCGCCAAGTTGTGGTCGGCTTCGAACTGTCATAACCACGCCGACATCACTCTCGAATCCAACAACTATAGCAGCATTCACGTAGGAGGTATTGCAGGTTCTATTATATATTGGGATTTCACACATTGCGACAACACCGGTAACATCAGCGTCAAGACTACTGCTGCAACATCGAAGACAGACTACAATGTCGCTGGTTGGGCTGGTCAGTATACAGGCGACTCGGGAGACGCAAGACAGCCACGACCATACTACCTCACAAATAGCGGTACTGTAACGGTTGATTTGTTCGATGCTACAATGAGTACAACTTTGCGCGTGGCTGGTCTGATTGCCTACTCTCACGCCGCAATACGCAATAGTACCACCTACAAGAGTGCAAAGGTTACTCTCAAGGGCAAGATTCATCAGACCGTGAAGGCTGCAACATTCACAGATGACAGCTCCGAGACACAAGTTACCATCGGTGGATTGGGCGGTTACTTGGCATCTACCGCTTCGTACAATTGTACTGTCGAGAACGATGTAGAAGTTGATGCAACTTGGACCGGAACAAATGCTTCGTATGTGCAGATTGGTGGTATGGTAGGTCGTACCCACAACAAAGTCTACACCTCGACTCACACGGGTAATGTTACCGTAAATGGTGACTTCTCGACTGTATATACCCATATTGGCGGTTGTGCAGGTATTACATACTGGAACAACAAAGACTTCGTGAACGAGGGTAAGGTTACCGTAACCGGTTCGTATGGACACTTGAGTGTCGGTGGTGTTACCGGCTCGGCTAACCACGGTGCCGACTTGCTCGTGAACAAGGGTGATGTCTATGTAGATGCAACCTACAACGGACAGACCCATATTGCGGGTTGTGTGGCATATTCGGTTTACGACGACAAGAGTGCTAAGGCTTGTACCAACTGCGACAACTATGGTAAAGTAACAGTGTTGGGTGACTATAAATATGAATCTACAGAGCTCCGCGTTGCAGGAGTAGCTTGCAATGTAAGTACAAAAACAAATGCAAACACCAACCTCCACAACCACGAAACCGGAGATATCTATATCAACCTCGCTACAAATGTAGGTAAGATTCAGGCCGGTGGTGTAATGGTCAAGTCGAAGGCTGCCCTCACAAACTCGACAAACCGAGGTGATATCACTATCTTGGGTAAGGCCGGCAATACAGTTTATGTAGGTGGTGTCCTTGCTGTACAGAATGGTTACGAGCGTACCGATCTCGCAAACTATGGAAAGATTACTATTGGTGCAAACATCAATGGCGGATCGTGCTTCGTGGGTGGTATCTGCTACGATGGTCAGTATAGCAAGGTTTGGACGCGTTGTCACAACCACGGTGATATAGAGTTTACCAAGGAGTTTACCAACACCGGAAATGTTCGTTGTGGCGGTATCCTCGGCAAGTTCGAGACCGATGGCCATTATGCAATATTGGACGGATGTTCAAATAGTGGTGATATCACATTCCTTGGCCATAGCGACAGTTATGTGCGTCTTGGCGGTATGGTTGGCTGCCACAGAGCAGGTTCGATTGTAGTTGTTCGCAACGGCTTCACCAACTCGGGTAATATCACTTATTCGGGCGATGTTGCAGGTGCCGACAATGTACATATTGGCGGTCTTATCGGATGTCCGTCGGGTACTTGTAAGTTTGCTCTCTCGTCTACCACTACCGACGAGAGTGGTGCAACGGTTACCTCGGAGGAGGAGGGCTGGAGTGGCACTGTTGTCAATACGGGAACAGTAACTCTTACCGGTAGCACCGATGGCGGTATGTTGCGCGCAGGAGGATTCTTTGGTCTTTTGGAGACAGCAGAGAATCCATTCCACCACGGAGCTAAATTCTACCAGCTCGGCGATATTGTCTTTGCTGGTGATGTCGGTGCCAAGAATGGCGTTGCAGGCACTAGCCAAATCGGCGGTGTGGTTTCATACTCTGTTGCTCCTGTAAACAATGTGGAGTGCTACTGCAAAATCGATGCTCCGACAGCAACAAGCATCGGTTTCATAATGCCAACTCCTCGTGTTCCGGGCTCTGTTATTGCAACAAATTGCAAGATTGGAGGCACCTTGGTTGGCGATTACGACGAAGATGAGGATGTCTACATTGAGACAAAACTCAGCTCGTCGAACTTCCACAACTACCTATTCGGTAGCGGTAAGAATACCGATTGGACAGGTACTGATAACTATGATGGTTGCAGTTACTTGTCGAGCAAGCCAACAATTCAATAACCTCTAAAAAAGTTACGATTATGAAAAAGTATTTGAAACCAGAAATTGACATTTTTGCAGTCGTAGCCGAGCGAGGTTACGGAGATAGCGTCGGTCTGCCGGGCTTCGGCACAGAGCAAGACGAACTGGTTTACTAAGAAAATGCGGGGCGATGAGCCTCGCATTTTCTTGTGGTGGGGGCGGTGTGGGTGTTACTAGGGATTTCGGGGGATTACTGGGGGCGGAGCTAAAGCTCCTTACTGGGGGTTACTGGGGAGGGGCTGGTAAGGGCGAAAAAAATTAAAAATTCTTTTAAGGGCTAGTAAGGGCCAGTAAAGGTGATTAAGGGTGATTAAGGGTGATTAATATTTTTTAATTTTGCATTTTGCATTCTCCCTTGCGCATCCTATCAAGCACCGCAGGTGCGAATCCTATCTAATCCTATCAAATCCTATAATCGTTGCGCCGTGACCACCTTCAGAGTTCCCACTACCCTCACTCAGCCTCTCGCGCACCCCAGTAAGCGAACGAAGTGAGCGCCCCCAGTATACCCCAGTAATACTTGCGCCTTGACCACCGTCGGAGTTCCCGCAACCCTCTGCTCTCGCTCCGCTGCGTCAGTCCCTGTGAGGGGGCTTGTCGCCTCGCATTTTTTTTGTGCACCTACCCTTCCTACTCCGCATCTTGCATCATTTCGGCGCGAACATTGTGCAGTTCACCCAAATTTATATAGATTTTCTTTGTTTTTCGGATTTAATTTCTTAAATTTGCTATAAGCAAACTAAAACTAAACTCATAAAACTTCTAAAACAATGAAAAAATTAGTCAAACTTTTGATGGCGGTTGTGGCGCTATTTGCCTATTCGTGCGCTACCGACACAACCGAGGACTTGGGCGTTCAGCTTGACAAGAACGCAGGTCAGACCTCCCTCTCAATCTCGTTGGAGGGAACAAAGACTCACATCGGAGCAAAAGCTGAGGATGCCTACCCACTCTATTGGAGTGCAGGCGACCAGATTGCTATCAATGGCGTAGCATCGCACCCTCTCACCGAGGCTGCTCACGGTCAGGCTTCGGCAGAGTTTATCTTTGATGGCGAACTCGCCTACCCTTACAACCTCGTCTACCCTGCACCGGCACCCGAGGTGGTAGCTGCAGAGGGTTTGCAGGCTGTAACATTCCTCGCAACACAGAAGTACACCCCTGGAACATTTGCCGAGGGTGCTGCTCCGCTGTATGCCTACACCGAGGCTGCTGCCGAGGGCGAGGAGCAACTCCCTATCGAGATCAAGCACCTCTCGGGCGTACTTTGCTTCGTTCCTCAGGGCGATGTTACACTTACCTCGATGACCGTAACATCTTCGATTGGTAAGTTGGCGGGTAACTTCGACCTCAACTGCCAGAATGGTAAGCTCACAGCTCACGAGGATGCAACAGAGACCATCACCGTAGATTTCGGTGAGGGTTTGGCTCTCAGCGCAGAGGGTACTCCAATCTATGTGGCAGTACCTGCAGGTGAGCACGGCACTATCGCCGTAACACTCCGCACCGCAACCGACGCTATGTTGGTGAAGTTCAGCAGCTACGACGACGCAGCTATCAAGGCGGGTGTTGTTCGCGAGTTCGCGCCATTCACCTATGCAGCAACCGAGGCTGAGTCGGAGGAGTTCCTCATCACAACCAAGGAGGATCTGATTCGCTTCGCACAGATTGCCGAGACCTTCTACCCTCGCACCACCGCGAGATTGGCAGGTCAGATCGATATGACAGGCGTGGAGTGGACACCAATCGAGAACTTTGCAAACTTCATCTTCGATGGCGACAAGGAGAACGGCTACTACATCAAGGGTCTGTCGGCACCTCTCTTCGGAATCACCGAGGCGAGAATCAAGGATTTGAAGTTGGTAGATGTTGATATGACCATTCCGGTAAGCGAAAACAACACTGTTGGAGCTATTGCACATCGCATCAACAATGGTGCGTTGGTAAACTGCGAGGCGACAGGTAAGCTCGTAATCAACTACAACACCCCTGCAGCCTACTTCGGAGGTTTGGTGGGTGTCTGCAGCAGTACCGACTTCTCGCACAATGTAAGCCACATCGACTTGACTGTCAATGGTGCGGTTACTGAACTTAAAGATGAGACTCTCCGTGTTGGAGGTCTTGTTGGCGTTATCACCTATCCTACATCTGTTACAGTCGAGAAGTGCTACAACTATGGTGATGTGGTCATCACCGGCGATATCGACCGTATCTCGGGTGGTGGTCTTATCGGTTTTACCGATGCTTCTACCCATATCGAGGATAGCCACAACGAGGGCTTGATGCACTTGGCTGCAAATGTCCAGGGTGACGCCTACTCGATATTCACAGGTTTCGTGGGTCAGATTCACCCGTGGAGCAAGGATGATAGTCAGGTATTCTCGGTTACAAACTGCACCAACAAGGGTAATGTATTGTTTGGTACACCTGGTGGCGAGGAGGTAACTCCTACTATGGGTAAGGCTGCCCATTATATGCAGATGAGCGGTATGATTGGCTACACGCGCTATGTTGATGTAAACCCATTCACAGTTAAGGTCAACAACTGCCAGAACTACGGTAATGTAGAGGTAAATGCCATCAGCTGTGCAAAGGCTGTCAAGGTTAGTGGTATTATGTCGCACATAACGTGTAACGGCGAGTTTAAGAATTGTACCAACTATGGTAAGCTCGCTATGTACCAAGGTATCGAGGCCAACCCTTACACAGGTGCTATCATCAACCACATTCAGTCGGAGATTACCGATGGAGCAGTTGTCGTAGTGGAGAACTGTACCAACGAGGCTGACATCTACATCAGCGACAAGAATACAAGCGATGGTGTACCTTACCTCGGTGGTCTCACCTCGTATATTCAGGGTGCGGTTGATGTTTCATACAGTAACTCGCACAACAAGGGCGCTCTAACCTTCAACTTGAAACAAGCTGATAACGGCTCAAACATCTACACGGGCGCAATTGCCGGATATGTACAAAGCTCGTGTACAAAGTATCGAGTAAGTGGTTGTTCGAACAGTGGCGCATTGACCTACAATATAACAATGCCTCTCGGCACCAAGAGCCTCTCTTACTTTGGTGGTCTGGTTGGTCACCTCGGTTGCGCAGATAGTGCATTCGAGAACACCACAAACAGCGGCAACTTGCTCGCTACCGGTATTTGCCAGCGAGTAACTATCGGAGGTTTCGTCGGTAGTATTGGAACTGCTCTGCCAACCTTGCCTATCACAAACTGCGTGAATAGTGGCGACATCACCTACGAGAACTTGCAGGAGAATAACCCAATGCACCTTTGGGTGGCTGGCTTCACAGGCGTAGTAATGGCATCAGCATCAACCACAACGCCTACACCTGTAATGACTCTTACAAATTGCAAGAATAGTGGCGATATCACCGTCAAGAACACCGATGTCACAGGTCAGTTGACCGTAGGAGGTCTCTGTGCAAATGTTCCATACAAGAGCAACAACTCCTACCACGGAGCATACCTTTTGACCGACTGCATCAATAGCGGTGACATCTTGTGCGAGGAGTGCTACTCACCAATCGATTTGTCGGTAGGAGGTCTTTTGAGTGCAAGTTCAAATTTTGCTGACAGCGCTTCTACCCTCAAAGCCCCTATCAACACAGGTAACATCACCGTTACCCACTCCGACACCGACAAAACTATCCATATGACCGTAGGCGGTATTGTGGGTGACCTCTACAGCGGAACCATCTGCAAGAACGACGCCGGCCAGAAGGGTTATGTCAAGGGTGTTATCACTGTCACATCGAGTAGCGAGGCGGATGCCAGCCAATACCGCTGCGTAGGTGGTATAGCGGGATTTACCACAAAGGGCACTATTCAGGATATCGATGTATTGGCAGAGGGCACATCTGTAAATGCAAACTTCAGTACTATATCTGCCAACTTCCACATTGCAGGAGGTATCGGTTGTGTAAACAGCAAATCGGCTGTGCTCAAGAATATCACAAACAATGCCCCTGTGACTGTCACAATCAACAATATGCCAGACGATGGTATGGGATATCTTGGAGGTATTACAGGTAGATTGAATAACGCTGTTAACACCGAGAACCTTACAAACAATGGCAAGGTGACTATCGAGGCGAAGACCTATATAGCACGTCAGCTCAATATGGGTGGCGTATTCGCAGTGAACACCGACGCTGTTGGCTTGCACAAGAACATTGTAAACAATGGCGAGGTTTTGATAAAGAAGGGTAAATATGCCGCTATCTACCTCGGTGGTATCTCTGGTGGTGAGCAGCCACTCGGCAAGGCAACCAACTACTTCGAGAATTGTACCAATAATGGTGCTATCACACTTGAGGATGGTGTAGTTGCAGTAGGTAATATCCGTATGGGTGGTTGCTTCGGTTGGACCAAGGGTGTCTACGACAAGAATATCCGCAACAATGGCGACATCTATGTAGGCGCACAGACCTCGGGCTCGAGCCGTCAGATTCTCCTCGGTGGCGTATACTCCTACAACTCAGGCTCTAACTACCCTGCAACCGGAGGTTACATCAACACAGGCGATATCACCGTAACGGGTGGCACCAACACCTCCACCAACAATTTCGCCACCACAATTGGAGGTATCGTGGGTGCATACTACGGAGAGTTGGCAAATGCAGTAAATGTGGGTAACATCTACTTCTCTGGCGAAACTAACACCGCAAACTCAAATGTCGGAGGTATCGTAGGTTTCTCGCAGGGATTGGGTATCATCCACGACTGCAAGGCATACTGCGACATCCAGGCATACATCCCTAAGGAGGATGGTAGCGTCAAGACCGCATATACAAATGTCGGATTCATCACCGGCTCGTTGCGCATCCCTGAAGTTCATACTACTAAGGGTGTGAATCTCACAGCTGTGGTACGCAACTGCCAGCTGGGTGGTACTTGGCTCGACGACTACGATGGTAGCGAGGAGGTATATGTAGGCAAGAAGATCAATAGCAGCAACTTCTACAACTACATCTATGGTGGCGACACCGACTGGACTGGTGTAGAGAACTACGATGGTTGCACACTCTTGACATCGAAACCAGCAATCGAGTAATAACCCCTAAAAAAGCAACGATATGAAAAATTATTTAAGACCGGAATTCGAGATTTTCGAGATCGTAGCCGAGAGGGGCTACGGCGATAGCGTCGGACTGCCAGGATTTGGCACAGAAAATGACGAGTTGGTTTACTAAGAAAATGCGGGGCGATGAGCCTCGCATTTTCTTGTGGTGGGGGGGGGGTAATAATTAAAAATTAAGAATTAAAAATTAAAAATTAAAAATTATTTTTTAAGGGCTGGTAAAGGCCAGTAAGGGCTGTTAAGGGCTGTTAAGGGCTGTTAAGGGTGATTAAGGG